>JADJRB010000008.1 GCA_016712445.1 Acidobacteriota bacterium
CGGCGTTCCGTGCAAGTTCCTCGAAATCGAGCGGCGCGTCCGCTTTGGCGGCGGGGGCCGGGGCTGGCTCGTCGTCGTCCTCGTCCTCGTCGCCGTTCCCCTCGATCGCGTCGTCACCATCGAAGCCCGGCTCGTCGTCGGGGTCGCGGACGTAGGCGTTGCCGGCGAGCGCCGCGGCGTCGGCCAGCTTCTTCTTTTCGCCGTCGAAGTCGAACACCTCCTGGGCGTCCAGCTTGAGGTGAGCGCGCCCCGCGTCGAACGCGCGCAGAAACTCCGTACGCTTCGTGAGTTCCATGCGCTCGATGCGCAACAAGGCTTTCCAGGCGGCGGCGTTGGCGCCAGCGTCGTGCAGCTCCTTCCAGGCGGCCGCGTGCTCCATGTTCGTGTCGACCTGGATCTGTCGCCTTTCTCGAATAGCCGCGAGCAGGCGTGACAGGAGCGATACAGCAATGCCGTCGATCTGCTCTTCGGGCTTCGATGGTGCTTTCTTCGGTCGTGCCATGTGACTGTCCTGTGAGGTGGGGCCGTTGATTACGCCGAAGCCTGTGCGTCGGCGGCGCCGTTAGGCTTTGCTCGGGTGGTGCCGGCGTCCTTGCGTCGCTGCCGCCGCGGAGCGGGCGGCGCCGGTGGCGTCACGTCCGCGATCAGCGCCGCCAGGGCCGCGTCGATCTCCGCCACTCGCTTGACCAGCACCGCCCGCTCCTGGCGTACGGCACGTAGCACCGTCAGGACATCGACCGGCGGGGTGCTCTGCGGTGGTTGGGCTGTCGTCTCGTCCATCGATCTTTCCTTCTGCTGCCATTGCGACGATCTGCGCCGCGATCGCCTGGGCCGTGCCCTCTCGCATCGACAGCTCGCCGTTCTTCCACCGCGCGACTGTCGAGCGGTTGATGCCGGCCGCTTTGATCGCGTCGTCCATGCGGACGCCGTGCTCTGCGGCCAGGGCGAGAAGCTGTTCGTCGTACGAGACAATCATCACCGGCGAATGTATATGCGATCGACGTGTCGCGCAATCGCGACACCGCCACTTGACGCGAAAGCGCAACAGGACCATGATTATTCCCGTGGCCGCCGCGTGTCGTCTCTCCTCCCTGGTCGACGACAGGCAGCGCGGCAGCTGCCGGCGCTAACGTCCCGTAGCGCCGCACTTGGACCCGGAGCGCGCAATCGCGCCCCCCGCGACAGCGGCTCCGGGTCCGCTTTTTCAAGGAGATCACATGGAGAAAAGCGCAACCTTCGAGGTGACATACACCGGCGAAGAGGTACGGCGGATCATCGAGCAGCACGCGCTGTTGGAGGCGCGCGCATACATCCGCAACCCGATTTCGGTCGAGCCGCCCAGGTTTTCGGCGGCGTACTTCATCTCGCCGATCACCATGATCGTCACCGGCGCAGCGGTCGAGCAGACGGACGGGGACGAGGACGATGACGCGGTCGACCTGCTGTCCATCCTGCCTGCCGGCCCGGAGGACCCCATGACCCGCATGGATCACCCCATGACGCCGCTGCACGACACGTACATCGTGCCCGACGTGCCGGAAGGGCTGGACGGCGAGCCCGAGGTGCGTTTCTGATGGCGTGTCGCTTGCGCGTGGTGGAGGCGGTTGCCAATGCCAATGACGGTCATGGAAGCGGTCAGGCGGGCTCGGGAGAAAAGCCTCTCGACGATCGCCGAGGGCAAGCCGCGGCAGGTCTACGTCGTGTTCCGGGACCAGACGCGGGGCACGGTGCTGGTGGGGGTGTTCTACCTGCCGCGGCGACCGTCCCGCCTTTCACGTCTGTGGCGCCTGCGTCCAGCGAGTCCGGCGCGACGATTCCTCCGCGGTGCCGGCGCTCGATCGCTGTACCTGCAGCTGATCGCCAGCGAGGACCGGTTCAAGCAGCGCCGCCCCGTGATCTACGCCATCGCGTGGCTGGCGTGCGTCCTGTTGTGCGTCTCGTTGTTGGCGCTCGGGACTTACCTGGCGCCGTCATCGTGACCGGAGACGAGGGGGCGATGCGCGCGCTGCTGCAGATCACGAGCGCCTCCGCCTTCGTCTCGATGCTCCATGACGTCGTCGTCACCGCGGAGGAGCAGAGAGACCACGATCGTCGCCACGCCAAGTTCGTGGCCGACGCCACCGCCGAGCGGGATCGTCTCGTCGCGGCACAGCAAGAAAGGGAGCACATGACCGAAGCAACGCAGGAAATCATCGAGCCGTCGTCCGCGCCGCAGACCGCGCTCGTCGTCATCGAGACGCTGACGCCCGCGAAGGCGTTTGAGCCGGGCGGGCTGGAAAAGCTGCTCACTCGCCTCGAGGAGGAGGTGCTGGCGATCCCGGTCGACATCAGCACCGACCGCGGCCGGAAGGCCTGCGCGTCCCTGTCCCGCAAGGTGGCCAGCGCCTGCATCCGTCTCGACGAACTCGGCAAGAAGCTGAACGAGAGCAAGCGGAAGGAAATTGGCATCGTCGATGCCGAGCGGCGGACGATGCGCGCGCGGCTGGAGTCGCTGCGCGACCGGGTGCGCAAGCCGCTCGACGACTTCCTGGCGGCGGAGGCGAAGCGCGTCGACGCGCACGAAGGCGCCCTGGCGCTGATCGAGGGGCTGACCGTGTTCAGCGAGCAGCCGACAGCGGCCCAGGTCAAGGAGCGGATCGTTTCGCTGCGCCTCCTACCGCAGCGGGACTGGCAGGAATTTGCGGCCCGGGCCGAGCAGGCGATACAGCGCGCGTCGCTGTGCCTGAGCGACGAGTTGGGCCGGGCGGACGCTCGCGAGGCCGACGCTGCCGAGTTGGCCCGGCTGCGCGCCGAGGCGCTCGAGCGGGAGCGGCAGCAGGCGGAACAGGCGGCGGCCGAAGCGCAGCGAGTGCGCGAGGAGCAGATCGCGGAGCGTGCCCGGCAGCAGGCCGAGGAGGCGGCTGCGTTCGCCATTGCCGAGGCGGAGCGGGTGGCTGCCGAGGCGGAGCGCCGCGCCCGCGAAGCCGAGGAGGAGCTGGAAGCCGATCGCGCCCGCGCCCGCGAGATGGTCCGTCTTGCCGAGGAGGAGGCGAGCCGGCCGGCTCCGGCCGAGACGGCTGTTGCGCTGCCGATGACGTCCGGTTCGTACCCGGATCCGGTAGGCGCCTCCCTGGTATCGTTGTCGGTCGCCTTCACGCCGGCGGTGATGAAGCCCACGCCCGCTCTCGACGAGAAGCGCCTCGCCGCCGCCGCCGCCATCGTCAGGCTTTCAGGGGTCGACGGAATCACCGGCATCGACCTGCGTTCAGCGTGCTGCCTGATTGACGCGATCGAAGCCGGGCGGGTGCCGCATGTCCGGAGTCCACTACGATGACTGAGGCACCGGGCCCGGGCCTGTACCGCGACGTGCCCTACGAGACTTACGCGGCCTGGCCTGGCGTCCGCGCGTCGGCGCTGATCTACATGGAAAAGTCGCCGGCGCACGTCCGGCGGGCGGAGCGAGACATCGCCGCCAAGACCGAGGCGCTGATCGTCGGCAACGCCCTGCATACCGCCGTCCTGGAGCCGGACCTGTTCGACGCTCGCTACATCATCGTGCCCGACGACGCGCCGGCGAAACCGGGGAAGAACCTGCGGAACGCCAAGAAGCCGAGCGCAGACACCGTGGCGCGGATCGAGTGGTGGGATGCGTTCGAGGAGCGGGCGGGGAGTCGCGCCGTCCTGTCGGTGGCGGGAGCCGCCGCCGTGAAGGACATGGCGATCGCCGCGCGGGCGCACCCGTGGGTTGCTGCGGTGCTCGCGGCGCCTGGGGTCAACGAGCTGTCTATCGTCTGGATCGACGAGGAGACGCAGCTCACCTGCAAGGCGCGGATAGACCGCCTCGCCAGCATCGACGGCCGCACCGTCATCGTCGACCTGAAAACGTGCGAGGACGCGAGCCAAGATGCGTTCGCGCGCTCCGTCCTGAACTACGGCTACCACTGGCGGATGGCGTGGTATCGCGCCGGGCTGGCAGCGCTCGTTCCGGCCGAGCGGGACTGCACCCTGGTGGCGATCGAGAAGGACCGACCAGCTCCGGAGTTCGTGGCCATCTGGCCGCTGGCGGACGGCGCATTGAAGCAGGGGCACGAGGAGATGGCCAAGTTCCTGCGGCGCTATGCCGAGTGCAAGCGCACCGGGCGATGGACCGGCTACGGCGACGGCGGCGCCCTGGATCTGCCCAGGCACGCACAGCGGAAGGAATTTCGGGAATGATGATCAGGAACCTAGAGCCGCGCCTGCACGAGCGCGGGAAGATCAAGATCGGCATGAGGGGGGCCGTCCGCCGGTCGGCCAAGGGAAACGATTACCAGCTGCCGCAGAAGCTGGATCACTTCGTCGTGACGACGATGGACAAAGGCGATGACGGCAACTTCACGCCGGATCCGTACGCCGCCCAACTGTTCGGGGCCAAGCCGCGGTCGCTGCCGGTGATGCTGCGCTTCGACGATCCGGAGCGCAACTTCATGTCCTCCTATGCGTGCTACGTTGGCACGAAGCTGTGGTGCCGCGGCGACGGCCGCGAGGCGATGCGTGCGAACGGCACCAGCGGCAGCACCATTCCCGTGCCGTGCACCTGCGAGCGCATCCAGCCGAATTGGGGCGCGGAGGAGCGCAAGCAGCGCCGGCAGGGCTTCGACCCGTGCAAGTTCAACGGCAACCTGAGTGTCGTGCTGCGCGGGATGCCTGGAGTGGGCGGCATCTGGTCGTTCCGCACCACCTCCTACAACTCCGTCGTCTCGCTCATGTCGGCGCTCGCGGAGTTCAAGCTCATCACGGGCGGCCCGCTGGCCGGCATCCCGCTCGACCTGGTGCTCTACGACAAGAAGGTCGACTCGCCCGACGGCAGCGGCCAGCAGACGATCCACTACGTCACGCTCGAATTTCCGAGCACCACCGAAGATCTCGAGGCGCTCGGCGTGGCCCGGCTGCGGCGGCAGCTGGATCACGGCATCAACATCAAGATGCTGCAGGCCGAGTGCGCCAAGCTGCTGCTGCCGTCGCCGGACTCGTCGGTGTTCGACGGGGAGACGGACGAGGACATCGCCACCGAGTTCTACCCGGAGTCCGAAGTGGTCGACCCGGAGACGGGAGAGGTCACGGCGGCAGCCGCGGCGACGACAGACAAGGAGAAGGCGCCTGCCGATCCGGCGTTCGGCGCCATCCAGGCAGCGACCGCGACCGCGACCGCGGCGGCGCCTGCTGCCGCAACCAGCAACGACGTTGGCGAGCCGAGCGAGAAGCGGCCCGCCGATGGGACGGGGGGCGAAGGTGCCTCCGAGGCCGAAGGTGAGTCCGCCGTAAAGGATCAGCCCCCCGTCGCCGCCCAGGTCGAGCCGGAGCCGGCCAAGGTCGAGCCGGAGCCGGCGCAGGAAGCGGCTCCGCCAGGGCACTGGCGCCTCGGCGAGATGGTGAAGAGCAAGGGCCACCCGATCGGGCTCTACAATCCCGACACTGTAGAGACGCGGTATTTCGCCACCGGGGCCGCCTGGTGCGCGGCCATCTGTGAGATCGGCGGCACGACCGAGGACGCGCAGCGGGTCTGGACCACGAACCACAACGTCTTCGGCGTGATCGAGCAGCACCGCCCCGAAGACGCCGCGCACCTGAAAGCGACGAAGGCTTTCTTTTCCAGCATCGGCGTGCGGGTCTGACATCGGCGTGCGGGTCTGACATCCGGCCGGCGGCGCCCCCGCCGGCCACCTTACGGAGATTGACCATGAATGATTGGCCGGCCGGGGACGGCAACCCCAATGACTACGTTGCCGAATTGTGCGGCGACGATCTGTGGACGAAGCAGAAAGAGCAGATCGCCCGCGCGAAAAGATGGCAGGACAACAGGTTCCGCCAGTGGTGGATGCGGCACGAGGTCGAGCTGCAGGTGTGGGTCGTGCTGCCGGTTGGCTTTGTCCTGCTGGTCGCCGCTGCCTTTGCGCTCGCCGCCGTCGTCCGTGAAATCCGGTTCGCCGTCGGGTTCTGACGCAGCCACCCCTCTAAGGAGATCACAATGCCCCGCCGCCTGGAACAGTATCGCGTCAACCAGATCATCGAAGTCGGCCCAGGCACGTTCCTGGGCCAGCCGTCTGCCGAGGAGGCGTACCTCCTGGCGGTCGAGGTCGATTACCTGCGAAAGCGATGCACCGCCCTCGCCGCCGAGCGCGACGTCCTGAGCAATGCCTTTGAGGAAACGGCCGCCGCTCTCGGCGTGGACCCGGACAACGAGATCGTGCTGGAAGCCATCGACGACCTGAAACGCCGTGCGCGCGAGCCGCGCGGCCTGCTGCGGCAGAAGCAATGGGTCGAGAACCGCCTCGATGATCTTCTGAGGGCGGTCCGCCGCAGCCCGAGGAAGCACGGGGAATGGCTGCGGGAAATCACCGAGCACCAGCGGTGGCTCTCGTCATACGGCTCCGATGAGGCGGACAGCGCCGCGGACAGCGCCGCGGACACGGTCACGCCGAATAAGCAGAAGCAGTTGGTCGAGGAGGTGATTGCGCAAGTCATTTTCGAGGGCCGGCCGCATTTGCCATCGAACGATCTTACCGCCAACATCGTCGACGCGCTCACCGGCGCCGGCTACCGCATCGTGCCGCGTGAGGTGGGGTCCCCCGAGTTACAGTCCGGCCCGGGCAAGGAGCCGCTGCTGCGCCTGCTGTTCTCCGCAACGCGCCTGGACCGCGGCGAGCACGGCTACATCCCAGTGACAATCGCCAAGGCGGTGACGTGCTACCCGAGCACGCCTGCGTCCGAGCTGCTGGCGCTGATCGACCTGATGCTCAGCGGCCTGGAAAACGTGCACTGGCACGGCGCCGACACCAGCGGTCCCGCCGGCAGCGTGGAGGCGGAGTGATGGGCATCGACCTGGACGAGATGGAGCGGCGGGCGAGAGCCGCAGAGGCTGAGTACGATAAGCAGGCTGCAATCATCGGCGCCGCGTACGCTCAACGCGGTTGGATACGGCCAAGCTCTGTGCTTGCCCTCGTCGCCCGCGTGCGGGAGTTACAAGGGATGTACGAACACATTGTGAGTACCGCCGAATCAATCGGGAATGCGCGTGTCGCCGCCGAGCGGAAGCGGTGCGTGGCGATAGTCGAGTCGCTGAGCGAGAAACTGCACGATTGCAGCGCGCGATATCTTGTAGGCCGCATCTGTGAAGAAATCGAGCGAGGCGACGCATGATCGAGGCAGCGCGATCGGACCTTCACGAATGAGCGCCACCACCGGGATCCAGTGGTGCGACGCGACCTGGAACCCCATCCGCGGCTGCACGCGCGTCTCCGAGGGCTGCCGCCACTGCTACGCCGAGGCGATGGCGGCGCGCTTCAACAGGCCCGGCCAGTGGGGCCACGGCATTGCAGAGATGCGCGACGGCAAGCCACGCTGGACCGGCCGCGTCGATGTCGTCAAGGAGGCGCTGACCCTGCCGCTGCGGTGGAAGAAGCCGGGGAAGCGCATCTTTGTCAACTCGATCAGCGACCTGTTCCACGAAGCGGTGCCGGACGAGGCGATCGATCGCGTCTTCGCCGTCATGGCGCTGGCCCCGCAGCACACGTTCATCGTCCTCACGAAGCGGCCGGCGCGGATGCGAGCGTGGTTGACGTTCGACCGCATCGCGGCGGTTCACCGGGAAGCCGAAGACGCCATGACGCACCGCGAGGAGATCGAGCCCAACTGGCCTCTGCCCAACGTCCAGATGGGCGTGAGCGTCGAGGACCAGCCGACGGCCGACGAGCGCATCCCCGACTTGCTGGCGACGCCGGCGGCGGTGCGGATCGTGTCGGCCGAGCCGCTGCTCGGGCCGGTGGACTTCCTGCCGTGGCTGCACGGCATCGACCAGATCATCGTCGGCGGCGAGAGCGGGCCGGGCGCGCGGCCGATGCACCCGCAGTGGGTGCGCGACATCCGCGACCAGGTCAAGGCGGCCGGCCGGGCACTGTTCTTCAAGCAGTGGGGGCATGGAAGCCAGTTGGTCTGCTCGCCTCCACGGGCCGCCGCGCTTACGTGATGAACGATGGTTGCTTTCTGTCCACCGAGGACTTCGCCCGAGGGCTTCGCGATGAGGCGATGCCGTGGTGCATGGCCCGCGTCGGCACGAAGCACGCCGGCCGGGAGCTCGACGGCGCGGAATGGAACGAAATGCCGAGGATCGCAGCATGAACGTCGACGACGCAGCGCGGGCGACTCGGCGGCACACGACGGCCGAAGTCTGGCAGCGCACGCCGAACATGACGCCGGCCGAAGCAAGAGCCGCCGGCATGAGCGCCCCCAGGGAGCGGCCGGCTCCGTTCAAGCAGGACATGGTTTCCGCCATCCGGGCCGGCCGGAAGACGCAGACCCGGCGGGCGATCAAGCTGCGGGAGTTCGGCCCGAGCGATACGCCCGGTTACGACTGGCACTTCCGCGACAAGCAATTGCGCTGGCACGATTACGAGCGCGACCGGATTGCCGAAAGGTGCCCATACGGAAAGCCCGGCGACAGGCTGTGGGTCAGGGAAGCCTGGCGGGCGCCGTCGCTATTCGACCACCTGCCGCCGCGCGACATCCCGCCGGCGACGTACAGCCGCTATCGGCACGCCCGCTTCATGCCCAGGTGGGCGAGCCGGATCGACCTCGAGGTGACGGAGGTCCGCGCGCAGCGGCTGCAAGAGATCAGCGAAGAGGACGCGATCGCCGAGGGGGCGAGGTTTGGCCCCGATGAACGCCACCGAGACCACGATCCCAGGTGGATCATGGGTCGCTGCCGGGATTGCGCGCACTGGAACACGAACTTGCTGCCAAATGGCGGGCGCCACCGATCGTGTCCGTATCACTATTCCACCCAGTTAGACCCCCAACCGTCGTACGGGGACGCGGGCCAGGGGTGCTCAACATCGTTTGTGCTGGCAAACGGAAGCGATGAATCGTCACGCTTTCAGTTTGCGCATCTATGGGAGTCCATCAACGGCGCCGGCGCCTGGGAGGCGAACCCGTGGGTGTGGGCGATCAGCTTCGAACAACAGGAGGGAAGACGTGACGATAGATAATTTCAGCCTCGATAAGGCGATGAAGGCTGCTCTTTGGGAGGAAGCAAAAGGCAAGTTACGTGCGCTTGCCGCCGTTCAAGGGTGCTATTCGGCTCGGCTGCAGAAACATACGGAAGAAAGGTGGTTTGCGCTGAACTCGGCTATCGATGAGTTCATCGCTTCGGTGGAAGACCGCGCGCTGCACGAATAGGAAGGCTGGCGGCGCCGCGAGCCACCGACCGCGGCGCCGCCCCTCTCAGCCTCGGGGCCAGGGATCCGAGGCGAACAGCGCCATCTCCTCCGCCCGCCGGATGACCAGCCCGCGCACCGGCTTCTTGTCCTGGTGGATCCACCAAGAGAACCCCCGCCAGGCCGCAACCCAATCCCGCCGGCGAAGCGGCGCACCGACGGTGGCGCCCCCGAGCACGTCCTCGGTCTTGTTGTTGTAGCAGAGCGACACCAGCGCATCGAACATGGCCTGCGTCAGCGGCAGATGCAGAGCGTTGATGGACGCCTCGCGGTCGGCCACGTCTTCCGCGAACCACTGGTCGGCCTGCTCCTGGGTGCAGGTGTCGCCCTCCTTGACCCCCTTCGTGCGGCCCCAGGCGATCGTCCAGATGCCGCGAGCCCGCTCACTCTCGGTAGCCGCGTAGGCCTCGAGGCGGCACTTCTCGCGGCCCTGGATCAGCGCACGGCCGCGCCGGCCGAGCTTCACAGACCGCGCTCCCCGTTGATTATCTCCCAATTGAGGAGGTCTTCCTCGGTCGGCACGGTGCCCGGCGTGCCGCTGCCGGCGGCGAGGCAGTCGTCGAGGGTTCGCGGGACACCGCGCCGCGGCGGGTGCGCGCCGGCGTGCGTGAGCGGCGGGAGCGGTCCATCTGGCGCCGCGGGGCTCAGGTTCACCGGCCCCGCATCATTCTCCTTGGTCATCAACCAGTCCTCCGATGTGGCGACGGAGCGGCCTACAGCGGCCCGCCGACTTGCTCCCCCTTGGGAAATGCGGATCGGAACTCGGGCGCGTCCGGAGCATCGGAGTTGATGCGGGCGAGCAAGGCGTCCTCGATCTCTTTCAGCACGGCGAAGTCGGCATCGGTCGGCTCGCGCCCGCTCGTTGCCAGATCGCGGACGGTGGCGCCGTGGCGCTGCCAGACGTCGAGGGCGCCAAGCCCCAGGTCGAGCAGGCCGAGCAGCGCGGTTGCCAAGGTCAGCGGCATGTTCTGGTTCTCCTTGCTCACTTCGAGGCCCCCCGGACAAGCTCACCGCGGAGTGCGGCCAGCGCGGATCGCACGACGGTGAGCTGCTGGTCGGCCACGGCCGGCGGGATGCCGGGATCCATGATGATCACCTGCGCCGCATCGAGGGCGGCCCGGGTGCTGCCGGCGACGCGGCGTAGGGCCGTCACGACGCTCGGGTCGGAACAGTCGAGGACGAACGTCTCGGTGCAGCGCGGCCGCGCCTCATAGGTCGCGATCGACTGCAGGGCGGAGCCGTAGTCCGACCGGAGCACGAAGAGCTGCTGCTTGGGCGAGAGCGCCGGCGTGTCCGTCGTGGCGCACGCCGCCAGCCCGCTCAGGGCGATGACGAGAGCCAGGACCAGCGACACCACCCCCTTTCCGCGGTCCGATGGGGTTGCGGTGCCGGCCGGCTGGTCGGCAATGCCGGCCGCCTGCTTCAGCTCGGCGATCTCGGCAGCGTGCTTGTCCTGCAGCGTCCCGCTGGCGCCCTTGATGCCGATGCCCAAGGCGCCGGCGACCACCAGCAGGCCGCCGACCAGGACACCGATGATGGTGAGCTCGCTGGCCGCCAGGCCGAACGCGGTGAAGGTATCGGGGATGGCAAGTGCGGCGGTGATCAGCAGCCCGCCGATACTGCCGACGCCGAGTCCGTTCCAGGACGTCGGGTCCGAAAGCATTTTCGCGATCATGGAGTTGCCCTTTCTGTGAACCGCCGGGACCACGCCCACATGGCGCATCTACCGCACCACATGACCGCCCCGGCCACTCTCTTCACGGCCCCGCATTTCTGGCAGCGGCGACCGTTCTCGACGGTCGGCTTAGAGGATGTCGTCGTCGTCTTCGTCGTTTCGGCGCCGCTCGTATTCATCGATCCGCCGTCTCCCTCGAACCTGCAGCCACTCCATAAGCGCGGCGATGGCTATGCCCAAGGCGGCTGTGATGGCCCCCCTCACGATCTCCGGCGAGTCGACGTGGGAGATGAGGCGGGTGACGGTGTCCGGCATCCCGGTCAGGTTCGAAACCGCGATGATGAAAATGCCGTAAGCGGACACCTTGACCCAAGGCGCCTGGGCGGCCCTGGTCTTGTCGACGGAGTGTTGAAGATCAGACAATCGGCGATCTATGAGCCGATGGAACCGCGAGTTGTCTTTCACGCGCATTTCGACGGACTGTCTCAGGTCGTCGATCGTGCCCAATAGGGCAGCTCTGCACTCGTTTATCATTTCACTGACCTTGCACAGCGTTCTTTTCTGGCAGGCTTCCCAACCCGGGCACTCGTCGGGGATCATTGGCGTACCCCATACTTGGTATATTTCTATTGTGTCTACCCGAAGCGTGCCGCATTAGCAAATGACCATACCCGTAGAGTAGCAGCTATCCTGGCCAGACGATGCCGTCACGAACGGCGCGTAATTCCTCGCTGGTGGTGCAGGTGGCAATCTGCGCCTTGGCGATGAGGCGCGTCCGGTTGATCGGGCCGGCGATGGCGCCCCAGCCGCGGGCCGTGGCAAGGAGATACGGCGCCGCTTCGGGTAGCGTCGTCACGCCGGGCGCTATGCCGACCAGCGACGCGAGCAGCGGATACTCCGCCTCGGTCGGAGACGGGTCGGCCGAGAGCGTCAGCAGCAGCGCCTCGTAGAGCTGCCCGAGCATGATGTCATTGAGCGCGTGATGCTCGGTTGCGACCTTCGCCGCCCGCGTGTTTGCCTCGGCATCGACCTGCGCGCAAAAGCCCGCGATCCAGTCACCGCCGGCCGGCAGCAGCCACGCGGCCCCATCCCACGTCGCGTCATCGACCAGCGGGCGAGACGGGACTTCGGTTGCGCCCTCTGGAGCATCCGCGAAATAGCCGTAGTACCGGCCGGCAATTGTGTAGTGTTTCATCGCCCGCCTCTACGTCAGAAGGATACCGCGACCGGTCAGGCCTGTGATTTGATGAAGCGCCGGGGTTCCGTTAGTTGCCAGAATAGCCTTGAATTTGATCGTATTTTCTATGGTCCAATCCATTGGAGCGCCGATCGAAAGTAGCCCGCGAACAGCGCCCCCGACCGTCAAAGACCCGTATCTCGTGCCGAAGCCACTTACTGATGCGGACCCATCAAGAAGCGTCACCGTCACGCCCGCTGTGACGTTCGCCGTTGTGGACGACGTTCGATCAATCCGCACTCCGAGCAAAAACACGTACAGGTTTGCGTGTGTTGCAACAACCGTTTGCGCCGAGCCCATGTACCAGTTCGCAAGTAGGTTCCTGGATATGCCAAGCTGCGGGCTTTGGTTCGAACCGGTGTTGTTGAGGTACGCAGCCGCAAACGTAAGATCAATTGCATCCCCATCCACAGCCAGCGTGTTCGCCGGGATGACAATGCGGCCGACCGTCTTCTCGACGCCATCGCCGTTGGTCGTGGCCAGCAAACCAGTGGCAGAAGCAGACCAGCGCCTCGGCGACACCTTTCCTGGTGAAATGAACATCACGCGAGCCCTATCCAGAAATCGTCGCCGGACGTGTAGTGCCCGGTCTTCACTCCCGCCTGCACGTAGATCAGCCCGCCGGGCGAAATCGTGTGCGACCCTCCGTCGGCCACCGCGAGCTGCAGGTACTCGAAGCACTCTGCGACGGTCAGTTCCTGGAACCACCAGCGGACGGTCACCAGCGATCCCGTCCACGTCATCGATGGCCCGCCGATCCCAAGCATGAGAGGCCGCGGAATACGTGAAATGCGGACCGGATCGGTCCAGGTGTTCTGTGCCGTGATGCGTACCCGCTTTGCCAAAGTCGCGCCCTCCTTTTGGATGCTACGCCGAGTTTGCAGAAAACGCCCCGGTGAGCACAGCCATCAAAGCTGCGTTCCGGTTCGCGCTAAAGCTGCCGCCCTGATCGTTGATCGTGTGATGCGCCCATCGCCAGTTGCGCTCCTCGAAAAGCGAGATCAGGTCGGCATGATACGCCGGCAGTTCCTTTGCGTGCCATATCGATCCAGCCTCGCCAATGAAGACGTCTATAGGAGTGCCAGCGGTTGCCTGGTCGGCTTGCCACGCGGTCATCTTGGCGAGGTTCGCCGTCATCTGCACAAGAGTCGGCCGTACCGGCTGGATGTTGACGTGAACTGTCCTCGTGCCCGTTCCGGTGGCCGCCTTGTCCATGACGCCGCTCAGGACGATGTTCGGCGCGGCCCCCGTGCGCGACACGCTTACCAGCTTGGTGTCGAGCGGGATGTTCGTGGCTATCGGCTGGCCTGGGGTGGAGCCGCCGGTTGCCGCCGAGTCGAACTCGACAAGCCACATCCCGTCGTCGGCTTCGGGCACGTCGGCCGTGATCCATGTGATTGCCGTGCTTCCGCCGGTGACCGTCGCGCGCCCGCGCCACCCGCCGGAGACGTTGTACGTGTCCGGATCGTAGCAGTGCCAGGAGATCAGCCGGTTCACGTCGACCAAGTTGAACCAGTTGGCGTTGTCCTGCAGGCCTGACTGCGCCGGCCCCATGTCGATGTTCGTGCCGCTGACGTTCCTGCCGCCACGGAACGGCATCTCGTAGATGATCGCATCGCGAGTGTTCACCGAGCGGATCGCCGCTTGCATCAGCAGGACGCTTGCTCTCCAGCTCCGCGGGTCCCGTGCGCCGATCGCGAAATCCACGTCGCGCTGCGGGGGCAAGTCGGGGCAGTCCCACCCTTAGCCACCCACGCTGCGTGAAGGCCGTTCAGGTAAGCCTGCGTCGGCTGCGTCGCCGCCGTGACGAGCTCGGGGTAAGCAATGCCGTGTTGGCCGGCCGCGGAGCCTCTTCCGAGAGCAGCCCCATCATTCGACTGGCATGGCTGGTTCGGCTCGTTTTGTAGATCGAACCCATATTTTCGGTCCGTCCGGCCGATGCACCAGAGCGCCAGCTGCCGCCAATATTCGGCCTGCCCTACGGCGAACCCAAAGTACCAACTCAATGGATAGTCGGCGTGCGATGTTCCGCCAGCGCTGTTGAACGAGACCTCAGTCGGCGGCGTGGTGGTGTTGTCGTAAGTAATAATTTCTGTCGGGAACCCAGGGCAGTGATGTGGATCCCAAACTACGGTTACGCTCGGATCCAGCGAGTCAACCCAAGCCGTTATTCCTGGGAGCGCGTCACCGAAGTTCCCGGTCTTTCCGACGACCGGCGTGTTGTATGCCGTCTTCCGTCCAGACCCGTCCCTGTTGCGCGTCCACAGGACCGGGAAGTTCCGCCGATAGATGTTGACCCCAAGCTCGGCCATCCTGGCGCCGGTCAGGATCGCGCCTGTAGCGTTGACGCCGCGGGACATGGGGATGACCCCTACGGCAGGCGTAGGCTCGACCCGGTTGGTTGCGCTCGACACGACCCACGACGACACATTCCGCGCCGGGTGCACAGCCGGATATGACCCCCCCGGCACCTGCACGCCTTCCTTGGTGTTGGTGTTCACGTCTTCGTCTGGATAGGCGGTCGGGGTCGCCACCCACCGGAACAAGTTGACCGCATCCTGCGGGAGCGCCGCGCGGAAGGCTGCCGGCGTGGCGTAGACATCCGCCGGGCCGATGATCGTCGGCGCTGTAGCGTCCGGATACCAGACCTCGCGGATAGCCTGCAGAAACTTGAACCCGTTCTGAGCGACCGGCGCGAAGATTGACCCCTCGCCGTATTCATCGAGCGCGGTGCACAGGATTTCTCTCTGCGCGTTCGGGATCCCCTTGGCGACAAAGAACGCCTTCGCGGCGTTCATGTGATCTTTCAGACGATCGTAATCCCACCCGACGATGGTCCACGAAGTCATCCGCTTGGCTTGCTGCCATCGGTGATGATCGAACCCACCGCAAATGTATAGCTGCGGCCGAATGCCGTGAGCGATGTTCTCCTGGTCATCCCAGGCCGTATCCATCGCCGCTTGCGTCTTCGCTGCGTCCTCTACGTTGGCGACGCGGTTCACACCCAACAGCCCGTAGTAGGAGCACCGATCGAAGCCGAGGCCGGACCAGAAATCCGAGTTGCCGTTCGCGCGATCCTGTGGGGTGGCGCCCGGCAGTCCATCGGTGGACTTTCCGCCGGCCGTTTGCCCGGCGCCCCAGGACATGCCGTTGGTCACGCCGCCGACGATCGCTAGACGGTTCGCGCGCGCCAGGAGCGTCTGGACGAACAGGTCGTTGTCGTCCGTCTTGTTCCCGGCGTAGTCATCATCCCCCAACGGCGCCGTGATCTGGACGTAGAACCCGGTGTTGGCGTTGAAGAAGCTGTACCGCGCCTTTGGCGTCGGGCCGGGAGTGTAGAGGTACGCCGGATGCGTGAAGTACGGGACTTGCCGCCGAAACATTTCGAGGAAGTTGCACGCGGCGAAGCACTTCGCGCGGGTCGTGCCCGGCGGTGTCGTCACATAATATGCGGTGTTCCACGATCCGCCCGCCTTCGGCCCGTACAGCCGCTGGCCTACGCCGGCGGCGACGGTGGTGTCGAGGTAGTAGTCATTATCTTGCGATCCAGCCACCGTGCCCGGCGGGCCGTTCCCTGTATAGATTTCAATATCACTGTTCAGTTGATTTCGCGGAAGCGCCACATCGTCGTTTTGGCAGACGTAGTTTATCTCGAATTTTATTTTGCCAACAAAGCCAACAGCCTCCAACGCCGGGAGCAACCCGTTGTCTACGCAATCGCGCGCATAGTTCTTGTTGATGTCTTTGTTGAACCCGGTCTTCCGGATCCTCTCGATCCACTCGACCAAGAGATAGTCGACGCCGTGCTCGGCCAGCCACTTGATGTGCCACTTCCAGAACTCTTGGCGCTCATAACTTGCGTACCCGAGCTCCGGCCGCCGCTCAAACGTGTGCCCGATGGCCGCACCACGGCCGCGCCACGGCGGGAACAGCCACACGCCGATGAGCGGGCAGTCTGCGGGCTTGGTCGGCAGGGTGCCGGGAGGCGGAACCACGCCAGCGGTCAGCCCGGCTGGCTTGGCGCCGTAATACCAGCCGCGCGCGGCGATCGCCGTCACGCTGTCACCCTGGTCACAGGTGACCGTGACATCCAGCGAGAGGAACGACCCGTAAGCGGTCGACGTGACTTCAAAGAAGAACGTGCGATCCTCGTCCGGCGGGATGTCCTCGAACACGGTATTCGCCGCGCTCGCGGCCAGCCCGGTCGATAGGTTCGCGAACGACAGGCCGATGCCCGTTGCCTTGATCCCGCCGGAATTGCGGACGCGGATGCCCCATATCGTCGTAGTGCCGACGCGCAGCAGTGCCCGCGCCGGGCAGCACCAATCGACGATCAGCACCACCGGCCCCTCGGGCTGCGCCTGCAGCTTGATGAACTCGACGACGCCGGACGCGCCGGACGCGCAGCTCGGGAAGACGGTGATCGGATACCGGGACGAGGCGGCGACGCCGGTCGCGGACGTGGTGCAGTTCGCCGAACTGTTCAGCGTGATCTGCGCCGCTCCCGCGTTGTAGGAGGCGACCGTTGTGCCCGCCGGGAAGCCGGGGCACAGGAACGCATGGTTCGCCGAGACGCTATCGGTTCCGGCGCCGAGCGACACCGCGGTCAACGTCTTGTTTCCGGCGGTCGTGGTCACGGTCATCTGGCGCCCGTGGGGGATCAGCCGGGATGTGCCTTTGATCACGAGGTTCCGCCCGAAGAACTCACCGTTTGCCTCGGCATCGATCGCCGGGTCTTCCGGCGCTTCTGTATCAGCCTGCGAGCGCGGGATGTTGTAGACCGGCCCGAGCCAGACGTTATAGGTCCGCATCACGTTGCTGCCGTCGGTGCGGATGCGGAACCAGTACCGGCCCGTCTGGTCAGGGCGAAAGCACACGCCCGCCCAGGAGCCGCCGCTGGCCGACAGCCGGATGGTCAGCCACTGGCCCGGGACCGGATCCGGTGACCCGCGGATCGCTGATCTTGAACGTCGGCTGCAGTGGCGCGACGCTGGTGACGGACACGCCGGCGGCGCTCTTGGTCCCGCCGGTAAGCGTCACAGCAGCATCGAGCGTTCCCGTGAGGTCGTATGTCACAGGCATATCAGGTCGGAACTCCGGAAATCGAGATAATGAGCCCCGCCAGCGCGGTCGCTCCCGTCACCGTCATTGTCACCACCCCATATGCCGCCAGGGTCTGAGGGATGGTGGTCGACAGCATGATGACGCCGGATGTCGTGGTCAGCGCCGCGGAGATGACGTTGCCCGCGGAGTTCCGTATGTCGGTGCCGCCGCGCTTGAACGAGATGGTACAGGTCCCCGATACGGTGCGGGCGTAGATCTTGGTCAGCGTCACTGGCACGTCAGGGCCGACGACGATCGGAAGGTCGGTGACGTTGAAGGTGACGTCGAGGATCGACGGGAGCGCGATGCTGTTGACCACCGAGCCGCCGGCGCCACCGGAAGCGTTCTGCAGCGCCACTTCCGTATCGGCCACCCGCACCAAGCTGCCGAACGTCTTCGATGTGACCTGCAGCGGTCCGCCGGCCGGCGGCGTGACGGTCACCCCCGTTCCAGCCGCAACGATGGCGGCATCGGCAAAGCCCACGCGGCCTGCCGCGTAGATCCTGATCTCGTCTACCTCGGTCGTCATGGCGGCCACTACCGCCGACGGAACGGTCAGGGTGAAGGCCCCCTAAACGTGCAGCGTCTTACCGATGTCGGATGCCGCCAGGCGCGGCTCGCCGTCGCAAGACCTGCCCGCCGGCAACCCTCGCCGCGCCGCCGCCTGCTCCGTCGGCGCTGGTGATCAGCACCCGCTTGCCGCCGGCGTCGGAGCCGAGGCGACACGCGGTAAATGCCTTGGTCGCCGTGACCGAGGTCGCCGTCGAGCACCCGATGACGATGTTGTCGCTCTGCGTCAGGGTGATTGTGCCGCTGGTGACCCGGAACAGCACCTCTTGCCCGGGCCCCGACATGAGGTGCAGCGTATCGATCGTTGCCGTGCCGCTGATTTCGACGTACGAAAAGCTGTCTGTGAGCGTGACGACCGTCTGCGCGACGAGCGCCGGCGGCGTCATCAAGAAGTTGGCCTTGCCAGCGTTGGCCGATACAGCCGCGGCCGACCCCTCTACAGTGAAGTGCCCGTCGATCTGCAGCGCGCCCTCGCCGACGCAATCGGCGTAGCCCCGCTCCCCCCAGGAGAAATAGTTCTCGATTTCGAGGCTCGACGCTCGGCCGACAGCGGTCGACACGCCAGGCTTGGATCTGATCAGAACGTCGGTGAAGGACAGCGGGTTGGAGACAGACGGCGCCGTGGCGAAAGTGATCGTGCCGCCGAAGCGATTGCCGAGCCCCTGTATCGTGTAGAGGTTGGTGGCGACCAGCGCCTCCGCGCCTACCTTGCCCAGGTAGACGTCCAGGTCTGCGGCCGTGCGTGCGAGGAAGCCGAAGGACCAAACTGTTCGGCCTGCCGTGATCGGCCCCTTGTCCTGCTGCAGGTTGCCAGCGTTGCCGTGGTAGCCCGCGTAGGCGATCGACTCGTTCTGCTGCCCGACGACCAGGCCGAAGCGCGCCTGCTCACACCAACCGCCGCCAAGGTCGGACCCTCGCATGGCCTCGTTCTCGACGAGACATGCAATGGTGGTGTACCGGGTTTGTGTGCCAGTTGCCGTGACGCCGCTGGCGTGCCGCCCGTTTTGCGCCGATCCGTTCCACGCCACTCCCTGCACGCCGCGGAACCACCGGCCAACGTAGCGAGAGCCTGGATAGTCACCAACGCCCGCCACATAGCCCTTGATGTCCACGTTGTAGATCGTCGGCGAAGCCCAATCGCCGACCGTCTGGATGCCGTAGCAGAACGCCGTCGGGTGAGCGTTGTTGATGGCGTCGCCCATCTGCATCGAGACGTTTGCGATCTCCCACTTTTGCGACTGCGCGCCAGCTGAGAACCCTCCGACATTCTGGATGCCTTGGGCGAACGCCATGATCGCGCAGTCTTTGATCTTGGGGCCGAGCAACAGCGGCGTAGCCGAGGCTTCCGATAGCCCCTGTATGGCGAGCCCGTCGTAAAGCGCCTGGACACTTCCCGCAAACGGCCTTGCCGACAGCCCGTCGGCGGAGTTCGCGAACAGGATGCCCGTGATCATCGGATATTTGTAGGACTTGCCGGCCCATCGAACCATCGGTGGCGGCGCAACGCCGACCTGGATCTGGACGCTGGCGGACGATCGGGGGGTGAACGTCGTGACCGCCCCGTTGCCGCCGCCAGCGAGCGAGGCAAACGCTGTGAGCCCGGTGACGGTGCCGATCACCGCGGACTGGATCGCGGTGAACACCGTGCCGCCGAATGTCGTCCACGGCAGCCACACGACCGCCTGGCCGGCCGGGACGTACCAGACGGTGTTGGAGCCCGTGTTGGCCGTCGAGACGAACACCTGCGTCGCGCCGGCCGGAACCGCTGTCCCCTCGATCGGTTGGGCGGAGGAGACGAAGCCGCCCGGGACCGGCAGGTATTCGACCACCTGCGCGCCCCAATCCGGCGACGTGCCCTTGATCTGCAGCCACAGGGTTTCGCCGGCCGCCGCCCGCAGGTCTCGCGCATGGTGAACGTGATGCGGCGCGGGATGGTGAACGTCGTCTTGCTGGTCACGCCCATCAAGCCGTCGGCGCGGATCGTCACGACACCCGTCGAGTCGACCGCCTGCGCCAGGGCGATGCCGTCGACCATCGAGCCGTGGCGCGCCGCGCTGCCGTCGTCGGTGACGTAGGCCGGCAGGTAGGGTCTCGCCTCGGTCGCGTAGGGTCCGTCGCCGCTCAGGACGCCGCCCACATCCGAGATCCGGAGGGTGGTCCAGCGGTAGAGGCCTGCCCGCAGGTGAACGTGTCGGCCAGCGTCCAGGGCGGCCTGGATGGCGGCTGTGCTGTCTGCGGCGCCGGTGGCATCGGCGTTGTAGGGGGCAACGGTGGGATCGGTCCCGTAGCCGCTGCCAGGCGCCCCAGGCGCCCCTTGGATCCGCATCCGCGCGGCACCCCAACCGGCTGCCTCCTTGACGAACAGATCGCCGTTCTGCTCGTCGATGTAGGTGTCGCCAGTCGCGCCCAACGTGGATGAAGGCGCGCCGTCTCCGGAGTAGATGCGCGCGGCACCGCCGGTCGTGCTCGCGCCCGTGCCCGTGTCCGACACGATCCAGTTGAGGACCAGTCCGCTCCCGCTGTTCTCGACGTAGAAGGTCGCGGTGGCGCCGTTCTCCAGGCTGTAGGAGGCGCCACCGGCGATCGTGGCGAGCGGCACGGCAAGCGGTGGGTCAAGAGGGACCGCCGTCACGAGCGGCGTGAAGGCGCTTACGTCGGTCCAGACCTCGCCAGCCGACGGCGCGGCGTTCACATACTGGCTATCGGCTCTCGCCGCGGTGTTCAGGAAGATGGCGGGGGACAGGCTCGTCGCCGTCCCGTTGGCCCCCAGGTCGCGCGGGGAGTTGGTGCTCGAGGTATAGAGCTTGGCCAGCGTCGGGGCGTCATCCAGGTTGGTGAAGCTGTCGTCGAGCCAGAACTGTCCAAGCGCGCCGCGCCAGCCGTTCGCGCCCTTGCCGAAACGGTTGCCGACGGTAAGAAACGACCGG
The DNA here is from genome assembly GCA_016712445.1 of Acidobacteriota bacterium. Classification (NCBI taxonomy): domain Bacteria; kingdom Pseudomonadati; phylum Acidobacteriota; species Acidobacteriota bacterium. The sequence continues at coordinate 20,743 of JADJRB010000008.1, forward strand.
CCGGTTGGGTTGGTCCCGTCGGTGTTGCCCCAGGCGACCGTGTAAGAACCAGGCAAGGTGTTGGTCGGCGTGCGTGCGACGCCGTTGATCCGAAATCTGGCGGTCCCGGCCACGCCGTCGAAGCTGAAAGCGATGTGGTTCCACGTCGACGCGACCAGACCGGACGTCGTGATCGGGATGGCGACCCGGCCGACCTCAACGCCGGCTTGGTTGGTCGCGAAGAAACCAAGCTCGCCGCCATTTGCCGACCGCAGCCCGAACTCTATCCGTGCGCGCGTCGCGATGGCCGCGTCCGCCTCGCCCGAATAGGTCGAAAGGATGTACTGCGGAAGGGCTGTCGATAGCTCGGTCGGGTAGACCCACACCGAAATGGTGAGCGCCTGGACGCCTGTTTTCGGCAGCGTCGTCGGCCAGGCCGCCGGCGCGATCGCCGCGTTTGCATAGGTGCCGCCGAACACCACCGGGAGAAACTGCGGCGTGACGGTGCGTACGGCGCCCGAGTTGTTGATGACGGTCCAGACGGCCGCCCCCGTGGGTCCGGGGATCGTCACGTCGCCATCGCCCGACTGAAGTACCGTGACGCGCCGAGACAGCAGAGTGGCCTCGCGCTGGAAAGCGAAGTCCGGCGCGACCGCGGTGATGTAGAGGCCGCGGAAGTAGCCGAGGCGGGCCGCGGTGATCGTGCGCTCGGTGGTGTCGGTCAGCGCGTCGATGTGCGCGTTCGTCATCGCCGCCGGGTTAACCTGGGCGCCCTCTTCGACGCCATCCAGCTTCTCCTGGCTGGCTGCGGACATGAACCCGGCGGCTCCGCCGACGCCGGCTGCAGATGCGGTGGCGGCGTCGTGCGTGTGGCTGGTGGCGGCCTTGCCAGCCAGCGCAGTGACGGTGTCGCTTGGGAGGTTGGAGATGGGCGTCAGGCGGTCGGGGTGCACCGCCGCCCGGGTGGCGCTGTCCGGCACGTCGTCCAGGTCGGCAGGGTTGACTTCCGCCCCGACAGCAATGCCGTTCAGCTTCTCCTGGCTGGCTGGCGTGATGAACCCGGCGGCCCCGCCAGCGCCGTCGACCGACGCAACGGCGTTGGCGTGTGCGTCCCCGCCGGCGCCGACGTGATCCGCCTCGGAAACAGCGTCATCCGGGATGTCGTCGAGCTTGTCTCTCTGCGTCGGACTGAGAAAGACGCGGTCTGTCGTCTCGACGACCTGGTCGGCGATGACCGTCACGCCTTGCTCGACCCAGCCGCCCGTCGACCGGCGGAACTGCGCGTTCGAGTTTGCCGTCCCCCAATCCCTGACGTTGATGATCCACCCGGCGACCGATGTCGTGAACACCCACGCGCCGGCGGTTCGATCGACGATGTCGTTGTCGTGGCCAGCCCACGCGCCCGTGCTGCCCACGCCCGCGATGTATCGGTCCCCGTTGGTCGGAGACCCGGGCGGCGTCGTGAGGATGTTGATGGCGGGGTCTTTGAAGTTGGCGCCTGCGTCGAGCGCGGCGGCATAGGTCGCTTCGATCTGCGCCTTCACTGTGGCGCCCGGGACGCCCGCCGCGGTGCCGGCGACGACAGCGTCCGTCAGCTCGATCGCGCCGGCAACTCCACCAGACCGCTCGGCTTCGATGATGTAGTTCCCCGTGCCGCCCGACGCGGCTCCGGCTGCGGACGGGGGCTGAACGAGCCGGCGGGTAGTCTTTGGGACGGTCATGTGGGCCTCAGTAGAGAGCGGTCACGGAAACCAGCCCGGCAACGAGCTGGCTGGACACGGCGGTTTTCAGGCGGATTTGCGTGAGCGCCGCGCCTGGGTCGACGGACGCGGCGATGATCATGCCGAACGAGAACCCGGCGTTGTCCCTGCCGGTGAGGCCGGTCAGCACGAACGACGTGTCTCCGTTCAGCTTTTCGAGCATGAGGGTGCCCGAGAAGATCGCGCTTGAATTGCCGCCGGCGTCGACGATGAACGCGCTCTGCAGCCGGTTGACGGAGTTCCCGGGCACAGAAGAGCATCCGGTGTACCCCGTCTCCTTCCACACCGGGGTATCCGCGGTGCCGGTGCCGAGCTGCAGAAGCAGCTGCTCCGCGCCGTTCATCCGCAGGTTCCGCAGCAGGATGCGCAGGGCTCGCACGTTCGGCGAAATCCCATGCCACGCCCACTCGCCGGCATTCGACGATCCAAAGTTCGGCGTGGCGCCGATCGCCCGCACCGGCCCCTGCCACGTCGGATCGGCCACGCCGTTCGAGGTCAGCGCCAAGCCAGCCGAGGGCGCATCTGGCGTCAGCGCCCCCCACCCGCTTGCTCCGCGGGCCATCAACGCGCCGCGGCCGACGCCCGTGCCAACCAGCGTTGCAACCGGGATGGTATCTTCGGCCAGCTTCGCGCCCAGGTCGATCTCGTCGACAAGCGCTGCCGCCGGCACAACCGCAGTGCCAAACAGCCTTGTATCGTTCAGGGCCTCGTCGTCGAGCATGGCCCCGATGATGGTCTTCAAGCCGATTGCGGCGTCGCCGACGCTTGCCAACATGCAGCCGCTGATCGTCTGCCCTGCGGGCCACTCGTTCGTGCCGCCGGCGGTCGTCACGGAATCGCTCAGGACAATCTGCCGGCCGGCACCGTGCGTCGGGTCTGCGCCGATGGTGTAGTGCACCCCCGCGACCAGCCGGATCGGCCCGATCGAGACGATGACGCCAGCTCCATTGGGCGCCGCCTGTGCCGGCAGCAGGTAGCCCTGCTGTGCGTTCACGAGCGTGATGTTGATCGCCGTGATCGTCGACGGGCCAAGAGATCCCACCTGGGCTTGCAGCGTGGAAACCGTTGACGCCAAGTCGTCGATCGCCGCCGACGATAGGGAGAACCCGGTTTGCCCCACCACAACCGAGCGCCCGGCGGTCAAGGACGCCGCCTGTAGCGTGCCGGAGAAGCCGTCTGCCAGCGCCGCGGGCACCTGCAGCGCAATATCGAGGCGATCCGACAGGTCCTGGACGTGTTCGTAGAGCCGATCGAGCTCTTCATTGAAGCGCGACGCGAACGTCGGCTCGTGTCGACGGCGGTCCTCGGTCCGCACGACCGCCTTGCGACGGACGAGGCAGACCTTCGCTCCGCCGCCTGGCGGAGAAGAGAACACCACCTCCCCGCCGCCGGTCAGGCCAAGGCCGGACACGGTATACTGACCGACCGATACCACCGATCCGTTGACGTAGACGGTGATTTCGGAAGCGGCGCGGAGGAGGAAGGGAAACGGAAACGCTGTCCTGGCGCCGTCGCCAGAATGATATTTCCTGGTCGCTCCGAGCGGTGTGGTCATGTGGCTCGCCTATACCCAGGATGGCGACATGCCGATGATGTGCCATCTCATACCATCGAACACCAAATCTATGAACTGGTATTGCGCCTCCAGCGGGAACGATGCCTCTCCGTCGATCGTGCCGGGGCCAGAAACGACCACGGCATTCCCCGACGGGTCGATCTTCTTCACGCCGATCAGCGTGTTGGCCGGCGATGCCGCTGGCAGAGTGACCGATGACTGTGCGGTGAGGGCTGACGCGAGAATGAAGCCGTTCGCGTCCGCAAGAGACGCCGCGTAGTTCCCTGACACCTTGATGAGGTTCCGCCCCACCAACGGAGCGAAGATGATCCCGGTCTGAAACACCGGAGTGTTCGGGCTGGAAATAATGCAAATTACGGCCTGGTCGATGTAGACCGGCTGCACAAGCTTTCCCTGTGAATCAAGCCGCTGCGGGTTTGGCAGCGCATCACCGCCGAACTCCGATGAAAAGAGCGGGGCCAGATTGTCCGTTCTGTCGCCCGCTTGGTCTACGGTGTATGCCCATAGCTGCCCCGAAGACAGCGCCCGGTTTGGCAGCGTAAATCCTTGCAGTGATGCGCGCATATCAGCCTCTTATCCCAAGCATGGCAACCGGCGCCCGGCTTTCGTTTTCCGATCGCCGATCGGGCGCGATCTCGTAAGCCTTCTCGCGGAGTTGCCGCGGCGTCGTCTTGATTACCCGGTCTTCGCGGCCAAGCGTCGCGTTTTTCAGTGCTTCGCGGATTTGCTCGCGCGAGATGATGACGTTCTTGCTCGCCGCCTCTTCCAAGATCCGGTCGATCGCCACGCCGGCCATGTCCTCGTTGGCGAGGTTCGCCTTCCACGCGCGCACGATGCGGCCGAGATAGATGTCGGTCCTGCGGCGCAGCTTCTCTTTGTCCTTGTTCAGCAGCGCGATTCGGTCCTGCGCTTCGGACAGCCGCAACGGCGTCCCGCCCATCGCCATCGTGGCCAGGTCTTTCGTGGTGAGCTCTGACGTCTCGATGTCGGCGGCGTCGCGCCTGTACGGCGACGAGAACACGCCGGTCTGCAGGGCATCGTAGACCCGCAGCGGGCCGCCGATGCCCGGGCTCAGGTTGCGAATCTGGTCGGTGATGTCCGCCTGCATCTCGCCGAGACGGATGGCGTTCTGGATCTTCTGGAACCACGGACCCTTCAGGTCGCGGAGGTTCTTCGGCATGAAGTCGCCTTCGCCTACCCGGCGCGAGAGATCGTCGCCGGTGAAGGTCGGCAGGCCCCGCGCCATCGTCGACCAGAACGACGCGGTGAGCGACCCACTCGCCTGCGCCATCAACCCTTGCCGCTTCAACTCGTCCAGCGGGGACCAGCCGGTCAGCGCCTCGATCAGCGCGGCCAGCAGGTCGGCGCCAGGGAAGCCGAGGAGGCCGGCCAACAGGAACAGGGCCAGCAGGTGTCGCGCGAGCGGCATCGGGCTGCGGCGCGTGTGGCCGACCAGGCCGGCCGTGAACGCGATCTGCTGGAACATGAAGTTCTTGAACTGCGCCGGCAGCGCCAGGACGATCTGCCGCAGGATCGCCGGCTTGTTGGCCGGGCCGTAGTGGTGCTGCGTCCTGACGATCATCTCCCGTCCGGCCCTGAACGCGGCCCCTTCGGACGAACCGGCGGCGATCGCCCGCTCGTAGGCTCCGAGGAACGCGACGGCCCGGTTGAACCCCTCGGCGCCGTTGAAGGCCCACATCGAGACGGCCCGCCACGAAGACTCCTTGCGGAAGAAGTTTGGGGTCACCTCGGAATACTTCCACTGGCTCACGACGTCCGCGCGCTGCAGCAGCCGGTAGTACCGGTTCGGCCGGCCCGCCATCTTGGACCGAGTCGCGCCGATTGCCCTGGAAATGCCGGCCGTCGTCCACCTCTCGCCCAGGAGGGGATAGGTGTTGATGGCCGTCTGCGACAGGTTGGCGATGGCGCTGTAGAGGTTGAACACCATGCCGAGCGACAGGTGCGCCATGTCGCTGGTGAACGAGCCCATGAGCGCCCGCGTCGGGAAACTGCCGCGGCTGGATGCCGCCCGGTAGAAGCGGAACCCGACGTAGCTGCCGAGGATGCCGGCGATCATCGGGTTGCCGGCAATGCCGACGGTGCCGAGCGCGGTGAGCGCGCCGGCGGAGAGCCCCAGGCGCCACGCCTTCGCCCACGGCCGATCGAACAGACCCGAGTCGATCTGCTTCTCGATCGGCTGCTTCTGGCCGTTCACGTCGCGCAGGAACGCCTGCACCGCGTCCTGCAGCACCTGCGTCTGCAGGTTGGCGGAGCGGTTCGGCGACAGGCCCATCCGCTCCATCGTCGTCACGGCCTCGTATTTGAGCTTGTCGAGGATGACGTAGCGGACCGCCTGCGAGATGTGCGACCGGAGCACCGAGTCGAGGTCGCGCGAGTACCCTTGGATACCCTTCCGGTGCAGCGCGAACGCAGCGATCCGCCGGCGGAACGGCCGCCGCGCGACGCCCTTGACCGCGTCCAGCAGCTCTTGACCTTCAAGGCCCGTGATTTTTCCGACATCCCCAAGGAACCGAAAATACCCGGCGTCCGTGAGTGCCGTCGCTTCTGGCGACGGATACGAGAACTCGACGTACTGCACTCTCAATTGCGCGTCCGGCTCGTCCTTCAGGAGAGCCTTGGCTCCCTTGACCGCCGCGTCCTGCGACGGGAAGAACCCGTTCTTGCCGGCGACCAGCTGGCGCGTCGGCTCGGCTCCGTCCTCGCCAGGAACGATGCGGTACACCGCCCATGTGCCGAAGAAGCGGTGCGGCATGTAGCCCTCGATCCGCCGGACGCTGGTCGCCGCCAGCTTCGCCTCGATCGTGTCGAGTTCCTTCATCACCTCGAGGAGGCGATCGTCCATCTTCTCGCGCCGGCCGCGCCACTCGTCTTCGATCTTGTCGATGCGGTCGCCGATCTTCTCTGGATTGCCTTTGCCGTCGCGCAGCTGCTGGCGGAGCTTGGCGCGCTGGTTATACATCCGGTTGTAGTCTTCGGCTTTCCGGTTGGTCAGCTCGGCTGCTCGCCTGACCAACGCGAACTTCCTCGCTCTCAGTTGCGGCAGCATCGACCGGTTGTGGAAATCGACCAGCCGGCCGACGCGGGTGAGCAGCTTCCTGGTGTCGCCGTAGGCCTTGATGGTGGCCGCGTCGGCGCCGGCTTCCGCCATCTCCTCGCGGGTGAGGATGCGGGTTTCGGCGTCTCCCAGGAACAGCAGGTCCCCGAGCATGGTGAACTGGTCCTTGGAGAGCACCGCCTTGATCGCGTCCAGGTCCTTGTTCAGCCGGTTGGAGAACTCGCTCATCCGGAGTTCGAGCGAAACCGCGAGCCGCTGCAGCGCCGCCAGCTCCGGCCAGGGGGAGAACGCCGCCTGCGGCGTGTATGCCCACGCCTTGAAGAAGGCCATGTCGCGGGCATTCTGCTTCTCGATGATGGTGATGTTGCTCGGGACGCCGTTGCGCCGGAACAGGCCGGACATCCCCTCGCGCATCTGCCGGCCCAGGGTCCGCGCCGTGCCCGGGTGCTCGGCGAAACGGTCGACCTCTTCGGCTAGGCCAGCGAACGCCCTTCGAGCGCCCGGGCTGTCCTCCGGCCGCATCACCGACAGGCGGTCCTGCGCTTCCTTGATCGCCTGCAGCACGTCCGGCGTCTTCGGCTCGATCGCCTTGGCCGCGCGCAAGAAGTTCACCCACTCCTCGCGCGGAGCGAAAGGTGACGGCGGGTCGATCAGATGGCTTGGCGGCGACATCCTTGAAGTCCTTCCTCATCTTGGCGGTGGCCTTGGCGATCGCCTTGTTGAACGCCTCCGGCAGCTCGCGCGGCCAGCTGGTGACGTACTCGATGACGCCCAACTGCGCCAGCGCACGGTTGGTCGCCTCTCCGTAGAGGATGTTCGCGTCAACGCGGCTCACCTCGGCCCGGCCGATCGCGTCGTCGAGCGCCCGGAACATGGCGACGTTCGTCTCGGTGATGATCGAGCGAACCGCGTACGTGCTGCGCAAGAGGAGGCGGGCGGCCGACACCTTGCCGTCGGCGGCGTGCGCCACGATCCATTCGAGGCCGGGGGACCGTGCAAGCGCGGAGACGTCCGTGATGCTCAGAGCAGCGCCGGACGGGTGGTTGTGGTGCACGACGATGCGCTCGTCTGCGTCGCCCAGGCGCTCTATCAGCCCGATGCTGAACGCGACGAACGACTTCTCGCCCGTGGTCCCCGCCTCGATCGTCTCCCCGGTCCTGCCGTCGATCGCCACCAGCGCCTCGTTCCCGGTGGTCTTTTCGCGGGCCAGCAGGAACCGCCGGCTGTCGGCGTGCACGTTGGCCGTCCTCCGCGACGCGGCGAACTTGTCGTCGATGAAGGTGATGTTGCCTTCCTGCCGGCCGCCCCGCGCCGCCGGCGCCGGGCCCTCGGCCAGGCCTGCTGCAGAACCGCCGGACACTTCGACCACCGGCCGGAACTTGGTGATCGCCTCGATCACCTTTGCCGCGTCGGCGCCCGTGGGAACGAACCACCGGTTCTCATAGTTGATGCGCTCTGAGAACGCCCCGTCCTTGGCGGCGGCTTGGCCTTCGTTCCAGCTCTGAATGCCCTGGATCTCAATCCGGTCCTCGCCAGCGACCCGCCGCCGGACGAGCTTCCATCCGTTGGAGAGCGTCGCGCGCGCCCCCCCATCAAGGATCTGGCTCGCTATGTCGGCTGGCGTGAAGTTAGGGCGGTCCGCTTCTGCGCCGAGACGCTTCATCGTGTCGGCGACAAGGTCCGGCGGAACGACGCGGCCGAGAAGCCGTTCGCCGCCGTCGGTCTGGACGCGCATGATCCGCGGGGTGCCGGACAGCCTGTCCCATATCGGCAGGACGGCGCCGGTGATCAGGTGCAGATCGCGATCAACGAACTCCGGCGTTTTCTCGACGGCCTCGTCCCACAGACGCTTCGCCTCGTCCCTGTCTTCGACCTTCCGCCACTTCCCTTGATTTATGAGCCGGTCGAGTTGTGGCGCCGGCACAAGCTCCGAACCAAGCCTGTCGATCTGCCGGTAGCGCCGTTCGATGTTTCCTTCCGCCGTCGTCTTGTCCGGCGTCGCCGCGATGGCAAAAACCTTGCCGCCAGTGTTGACCGCGTAGAACAGCGGCTTGCGATCTCGGCTGAGTTCGACCTTTGAAAACTTTGCCGGCTTCGTCCGCGTCGACAGCGTCAGCTTCACGTATTTGGTTTCGGCCTCGCTTTTCGGGTCCGTGTAGACAATCCGCTCGCTGTCTTTCCGGACCTTGTCGGCCTTGACCGTTTCAATGCCAACATCAAGCGATCCGTCCGCCGTCTTCGCCTCAATGAGGTTGTCCAGTCGCCTGAGAACGCGCTGAACACCTTGGCCTGCATGTCGATCTTCAACGACAGAATGCGGTTTAGGAACTGCGTAATCTGCGGCAGATTGGCAGTTAGGTTTCCTTGGTCGTTCCTGAGTTTCAGCCCGGTCTGCTTCTCAAACTCGTCAATCTCTACGCCGTCTATGCGGTGGGTTTCGAGGTCCCGGAAGAACTGGACGAGCGCATCGGCGGCTTCCGTGCTTTCCAGGTTGTCGGCAGCAGAAAAGATGCCTTGGTCGCCGGTCTGCCTTTGCCCTTTCGTCAGAGCCCCAAGTTGCGACAGCCGCCGAGCGATCGAGGAGATGAACCGCTTCTGCCCCTGCAGGTCCGTGGTGACCAACTTGAAGATCGGCGCCGACTCCTGGTTGGTCCTGTGCGTGCGCCCGAACCCCTGGATTGCCTTGTCGGCCCTCCATCCAGCCTGCACAAGGTAGTGCACGCGCCGCGCGCCCCTGCTCGGTGATGCGTTGTCGGCGTGATAGCTGGCCCCGGTGCCGCCGGCGTCCGAGAAAACCAGAATGCGCTTCTTGCCGTCCTGAAAATCCTTGGACTCGGTGAGGTTCGCCGAGCCCGGCCGGATGTCTTCCATGCGCCGAAGCACGTTCGTTTTCTGGTCGCGCTTCATCACGAAGCGTCGCTTTCTGCCGGTGACCTCGGCGACGGCCTCGATGCCGAAGTGATCCAGCAGCATTTCGAGCGGGCCTTGCGGGACCTTGATCGACGCCACCCTATCGATCAGCGCTTCTTTCATCCGGACCGCCTTGGCGTTCTGGACCGGGTTGCCCTTGCTGTCGACCACCGGCGCCATCACAACGCCGCCGCCCTCCGTCGCGCGCTGCTCGTACTGCTGCGTCGGGAACGACCGCTCGATCATCTGGATGAGCTGGTCGCGCGGCGTGATGTCGAGGTCCTCGAAGTCCTCCTCCGACTCGGCCTTGGCCGCCGCTCGCTCCTGGCTCGCCTCGTTCGTGTTGACGAGCTGCAGGACGGCCTGCCTCCCCTCGGCAACATCGATCTCGACTGCTTTCAGGACGCTCGGCATTTGCATCGCTGTCACGACCTGATTGAAGAAACGCTGGTGCGCCCCCCAAAACGCCGAGAACGCGGCCATCTTGGCTTTGCCGTCGATCTTGCCGTCAGACGACTTTGCGGTGATCGCCAACGCCTCGTTGATGTTGTTCAGGACGGCCTGCCAAGCCTCCGCCAGCGTGTCGTAGATTTCGCGTTGCTGCGGCGACAGTTCGTGGAGCAGTCGCTGCTGTTCCACTCCGTCGTAGGACAGCCCGCGCGCCATGTACGAGCCGAGCGCCTTCATGTCGCGGGCAACCAGCTCCATCGCCGCGATGCCGCCGTTCGATACCTCGTTGATGAAGACGTCCCGATCTGCGAACGCCGTGCCCGTCCCCCACAGGCCGAGGCGCTCCGCGTAGGCAAGGTTCCAGACTTCGGTGGCGCCGGTGGCAGACACGTAGACGATGCGAGCGTTGGGCAGCTTCCGCTGCAGCTCGATGCCGGCAAGTGCCTTCGACGACGGGTCCTTCTGCCCGCGCGGCCCGCCGGTGGCGACGGCGTTGCCCATGTTGTGACTCTCGTCGAAGGCAATTACGCCGTCGAAGTCTTTTCCGACCCAACTGACGATCTGGTCAATGCGGCTGGACGGCTTCTGCAACTCGCCGATCGCCGAAATGTTGAAGCCCGGCACCTTGGTGACCGGCCCACGCTTCTCGTCGCCGAAGCGTACGGGGTAGACAAGAGCGCCACGAACCTTCTCGGCTTTCCCGGCGATCGTGCCGGGGAGCTTTTGCCAGGTGTTCGGGTCGAGCGCAGTCACCTTCTGCCCGCGAATGAACTGCCCGCGCGCGATCTTCTGCTGGTCTGCCAGGCCCTGCTTCAGGGTGTCGTAGCTGGTGAACAGGACGCCCATGCCGGACTGCAGCTCCGACTCCAGCTTCGTCCCGCCCTGATCGAACACCAGATCCGGGTTCTGCCCGAGGCCACTCCAATCCCGCTTGGCGTCCTTGATGAGGCGGCGCTTCTCGCTGACCCAAACCGCCTTCTTCCGGCCCGCGCCCCAATTGTCGAGGATGATGCCGGCGATCTCCCGGCCCTTGCCGACGCCGGTGCCGTCTCCGATGAAGAACCCGCGTCGCTGCGGCGTCTCTTTCTCAGCCGCCGGCAGCATTTCCTCGTGCGCTTGCCCGGCGTAGACCACAGCCTCCATCTGCGGAAGCGACAGGCCGCCAGTCTCGATGATGTCGCGCGGAATGTTCGGGCGGTACGTCGCCGGCGGCGGCGGAACGGACGCCATCGCCGCGGACTGCACGAGCGGGCCAGGGTGTGCCTTCGCGCCGGCGATCTTCAGCCGCTGCGGGGCGTAGCTTTCGTAGATGCTCTCGGTGAGTTCGCCAGCGTCGGGCGTAACCTCGGGGGTTACGCTCTCTACGTCAACTCGCTCGCCGCCGGCCGGTAGTGCGGGTTTATCGCGCCCAGCCGGCTCGCCAGCGCCTGCAATGCCCGTTGCGCCGCTTCCCGCGGGCTGGGGGCGCGCTGGATCTCGCTCACCAGTTCCTGCGCTTGCTCGGACATCGCCGCCGGCCCGTTCGGGTTCCTGACGAGCCACAGCATCACGCGCTTCGGATCCCACGACAGGAGCTGTCCTACCGCCAGCTCCAGATCTCCCCCGGCCTCCTCCTCCAGCGCCCACGACGCCAGCTGCAGGACGAACAGGTCGAGGTCCGGGTCTGTCGGCCGCCTGGCCCTCACCAGCTGCCGCCGCGCCGCCACGTTGATCGGGTGCTCGTTCGCCCTCCTGAACGCGGCCGGGCTGCTGAACGCGGGCATCTCTGACTCCTGCCAGTGTATCGATCAGGTCCTGGACCGTCTCGACTTCGGCGAGAACGATCGAATGTGGTGTCGGGGGTGGGCTCTTGTCGATGACGAGGACCCTCGTGCCGAACGTCGTCCCGAATTTCTTGTAGACATCGCCGCCGACGCCGACGTTGGCGCGGACCGTGTACTCCGCGGCGATCGTTGCCCACCAATCGCGAAAGCGCGGGGCGCCCATCGTCATGCCCTTGCCGACGATGGCAACGAGACGGCCCCCCGGCTGCAGGCGATCAAGTGCCGCCTGGATGTGGTTCGCGCCCACAGACAGGTCCTTCTTGTCGCCCATTCTCCCGGCCGTCTGCGAGAACGGGGGGTTCATCACCACCACCGTCGGCGCGACGCTCTCCGGCAGCACGTTGTCCAGCTGCTCGGCGTTCTCGGTGAACACCTTGGTCGGCTGGATCGCTTGGATCAGGTCTGCCCGCCGCTGCGACAGCTCGTTGACGTAGACCGCTTTCGGGTCGGCATTCATCGCCATCACGGCGATGTTGCCGGTGCCCGCGCTCGGTTCGAGCACGACGTCCCGCGGGCCGATGTTGGCTACCTGGGCAACAGCGTAGGCGTAGGCTGGTGGCGTCGAGAACTGCTGGAACCTGATCTGCTCCTCCGAGCGAACAGGCTGGCCGGGCACGAGGCCCTCGAGGTCGGACAGCGCCTTCGCGCGCACTCTCGCCGCCTCTCCGGTCGCCGCCGGCGTGAAGAATGCCCCGGAGGCGCGAATGTGCAGGTTGAGGCCCAACTCCAGCGAGTCGTACAGGTCCTTCCGGTCGTAGGCGCCGCCGGCAAGCGTCCCGCCGGTGGCTTGGTCGGCCATTCTCTGCAGCGACCTGGCGTCGATCTTCTGTCCGAGCCGCAGCGACTCGGCGACGCTGGCCGCCAAGGCAAGCATCTGCTGCGACTTGGTATCCGCCGGTGCCGGCGCGGCCCCGATCGCCGCCACGTCGACCTTGGCGACATCCTCGGAGGGCGTCATCCCCGTGGCGTCGAGGCCGGGATAGTCGCGGGCGAAACTGTAGAGGCTCTTGAGGAAGGGGCGGACGTTGTCGCCCAGGTCGTCGATCATCTTCGCGGCCCACTCCGCAAACGCCCGTGTGCCGCGTTCGATGTGGTAGCCGGCGATGATGGCGCCGTCGGTGAGGATTTCCGGATCGATGCCGCTGTTGAGCTGCGTTCCGTCGAGCTTCTTGCGCAGCCGCGCCTTCGCCGCCGCGTAGGCGTCCTCGGTGAAGATGCGGTTTTGCTCGCCTGAGCCGGTGGCGCGGGGCTTCTCTGCCTCGGGCGCGGCCTGGTCCGCGGCGGGCTGCTGCGTCTCGGGCGCCGGCGACGCCCGGTCGGTAATCTCGGGGAACTTCTCAAGAAGCGCCCTGCTCGCCGGACTGGTGCTGATCGCGCTGTTGATGCCGGTGTGCTGCACGAGCATCCGGACCATTTCGGTCGCGTGACCGAGGCGGCGGTGCTTCGATGCGACGTCGATATCGCCGAGAGTTTCCCCCATCACCCGCGCCGAGCCGACCGTCGATGTCCCCTTGGTGAACATGAAACGGCGGACGCCACCATCGCCGCGGGACTCGTGCATCGAGAGTACGCGCCCATGAACGACAGTCGGCTCGGCGTCAACGGCTTTCGGTGGTGAGATATCGGACGCGGCGGCCGGCGGCTTTTCCACCACGGCAGCACGCTTCCCCTTGGCGGCCGGCTCGGCGATCGGCCGGAGAATGCTTGGCGCGTTGCTGGCGTCGAGCGAGAACGGCGCCTCTTCGATGAACGCCTTGCCGGTGAACAGCGCCTTCGTGCCTTTGAGCGACGTCGGCAGCTTCACGCCGGTGATCCGCTCGAATACCCAACGGGTGATCTTGTTGTCGGGGTGCAGCGCCTCGTTGTAGCGACCGGAGCGGGCGGCGCTTATCGCCATGTGCGCAGACCTGACCGGCAGATTGCCGCCGACGGGATCGCGGAGAGGAATGCCGCGGCGCTCGCCCTCCTCCGCCATCGCCTCGGCCACGTCGGTGATCTGCTTTCCCCAGGTCGACAGCTTGCCCTCGCGGACGAACTGCTTCGTCGCCTCCAATGAGTTCTGCACGCCGGAGATGCCGATGCGCCGGCCCTGGTCGTCCGTCGCCGGCCCGAGGAGGCGAGCATCGTTGACCAGCCCGGCGTACTCGGTGTTTCGCCGGCGGGGCTCCGCGCTGTCGCGGGCGGCGATCGTCTCCCACTCTTCGTCGGTGAGGTCCTTGGCGTCCTTGTCGATCGGGATGCCCTTGTAGGTTCCGGACCGCTCCCACTCGGGCGTCATCGCGTCGATCGCCGCCTGGGAGAGCTGCTCGCCTTCGGGCGCGGTCATATCGACCGGCTGCGGAGGCTCAGGAACGGCGGGCAGCTCCGGCGGCACCGACGTGGCGGCCTGGGGCGTCTCGCTCACGGGCGGCGGCGCGCCGGTCGCGGCGGGGGCTTCCGGCGGCGAACCGTCCGGTGCCGGCAGTGCGAGCTGCGCCTTCGCCCAATACTCGTCCGCCTTGGCAACCTCGGCTGCGGGCGCGGTCCCTTTCAGGATCCGCCGCATCATCCCCGGGCCGCGGTTGTAGGCCTTCATCGCGTGCTCGACCACGCCGTCGAACTGGCCAAGCAGCAGCTTGTAGTAGCTCAGGCCGGTGTGCGTGTTGACCTTCGGCGTGTCGTTGCGCCGCATCGGGTCGACACCGACGTCCTTCGCCGCCGCGGCGTGGACCTGCAGCGGGCCCCACGCTCGGCCGCCGTCGCCCGGAGGGGCGTCGAGGTTGCCGCCGCTCTCGTTGGACAGCAGCGCGCGCGCCTGCTCGACCGGCACGCCGACCTCATTCGCCACCTCGGCGATCAGGCTCTCGGCCTCGGGCGGCATCGAAACGCCAGGGCCGGCCGCCGCGGCGCGCTTCGGCTTTTTCGGCGTGATGTTCGTCAGGGGCTTCGTCGTATCGCCGTTCGCCAGCCACTCTTTCAGCGCCGCCGGCGTCAGCGTCGTCCTCCCGCCGATCCTGCTGGCACCAGACCCATCCGAGAACGAGTCCATGTAGGCCCGCTGCGCCTCGAACCGGTTCGGGAACCCAACCATGATCTTGTGTTCGTCGAACTTCCCCGTCTCCGGGTCGATCTGGTCGATGACGAACACGCGCTTGCTGTCGACCTGCGAGCCGAGGAACACGTCGATCTTGTCGCCGTCCGCTCCCTTGGCCGTCTTCACGTAGCCGTAGTGGACCGGCATCGTCACCGACCACGGGCGGCCGTCCGGCCCGATCCCCGTGCGCTCGGCCCCGGCGGGCGTTTCGATGGCCACGTCGAGGCCGGCCACCTTGACGTGGCCCATTCTGTAATTCCCGGCCGCCTTCTGCGCCGGCGTCGGATCCGAGTTCGCCTGAGCGGCGGCGGCGTCGACGTGCGCGGCCGTGGTCGCCTGGACCGGAGCTGCTATGGAGCCGTCGCCGACGAGCATCTCCGCGCCGTACCTGCCGAGGATGATGTCCGTCTCGCTGCCGTCCGCCTCTCGGATGCGGGCGATCTGCGCCGGTTCGTTCTCGCCAAGCATCTCCTCCGCGACGTGCAGCAGCTGGCCGCTCACCATCTCGCCGTCGGGATACCGGGCGGTGACCGACTGGCCGATCGCCACGCCCATCGACTGCGCCAGGGCGGCGGCGCGCGCCGCTTCCTCGGCCTGGCCGGTCGCCACCAGGTCTTCGCCGGTCGCGAGGAAGTGCTCGAGGTCGCCGCGGCTTCCCGTCGACGGAGGGGTTGCCGGAGGCGGTGGCGGGGCGGCGGCGGGCGGTGGCGGGGCGGCGGCGGGCGGTGGCGGGGCGGCGCTCCATCCCGCCGGCGCCGGCAACTGCGGCACGCCCTGCCCTGGGGTAGCGTACGGGTCGAACCCGTCCGGCATCGGGGTGTACTCGGCATCGCCGACCCACAACCCGTCTGGCCGCCGCTGGCCGCCGGCGTCGCGCGCGCCAAGCGTCGTTTCGACGATGCCGCCCGGGATTTCGCCCAACGCTTCCGCCAGCACCGCTGGCGCGCTGATCTCGTCGCCGGCCGCGACGGAACCCGCCACTTCGCCGGCGGCGCCCATGCCCGGCTGCATGACGCCAGCCTCTACGGCGCCGCGCGCCAGACGGCCGCGCGCGGTCCTGGCCCCGGCCGTGAACTTGCCGGCGATGCCTCCCGACAGAGCGTCGATGATGGCGATCGGGACCGACCGGGCCGAAGCATGCTCCATCCATCGCTGTCTGGCCGCGGGATCGGCAAGCGCCGCCTCGATCGCCGCCGGGTCTGCAGTATCGATTCCCGCCTCTTGCATGGAGGAGACGATGTCGCCGCCGTACTCGTTGATGTACGAGCCAAGCCCGGCGCCGACCATGCGGCCGATCGGCCCGAAGAACGCGAGCGGAGCGAACGGCAGCTGGCCGCCGGCGCTCTCGGCCAGGATGCTGCCGATCACCTCGTTGGGCTGGTCGGCGACGGCCGCAAACGCATCTCCCAACGTCTTGGCGCCGTAGAACCGCTCCGCTTCCGGGCTGCGGGGGAGTCCGGACACTTTCCCGGCGAGTTCGGTCGACCTGCCGACCGCCGCGCCAATGCGCTCTTGATACGCCCAACGCATCTCGTCCCGCTGCTCCGGCGTCGACCGAGCATACTGGCGGGCAAGCGTCGCGGTTCGCGTTCCGGGACCGCGAGAGTCGGGGGTGAGGGTTCCGGCGTCGACCGCGTCGAACGCTGCCAGCGCTTCCGCATCGGCGATCGCCGTCCGGATGTTGTTGCCCTGCTGCATCGAGCGGAAGCCGCGCTCGGCGTCCGTGAAGCGGCGATCGAGGTACGTCGCCGGCCGCGGCGGTTGCTCTCCGCCCGGCGGCAGCGGCGGGGCGATGTCCATGCCGAAATCGCCAATGTCGGCGAACTCCGCAGGCACCGGTGGCGGGGCGTACTCCCGCGCCTGCTGCTCGTGCAGCCGCTGCGCGTAGGCGGTGGCGTTGTCCGGCGTGTCGAAGATGCCGAGGTGGCGTCCGGTGCGGCGGAAGATGTCGATCGCTTCCTGGTCGCCGACGACTCGGCCGTCATCCGAGACGGTCGGAATCAGCACCTCGCCGCGATCGGTGCCGATGCTCATCGAGCGCACCGTCGACACCGAGCCGTCGCCGTTGATGACCGTTGGCCGGGCGTGCAGGTCGATGTTCCCCGGCTCGATCTGGCCAGGGTCGACAACTGGCGCCGGCGTCGGCGCGGCGGCCGGGCGCTCTACCAAAGCGGGGGCGGGGGCGGGCGGAGTAGCCGTGTTGAGCGGCACACCTCCGAATCGTGACCGTTTGGGGGCGGGCGCCTCTTGCGATACCGCGGGCGCGGCCGGGGCGGTAGACCCGAAGAAGCTCTTCTTGAACGCGGGGTCCAGCGGCACCCCACCAAAGCGGCTCTCGGCCATTACGGCTTCCTGAAATAGTCGTTGGCTTCTGGGTCGAAGTAGATCGTGCCGGGCGGCAGCGCGTCGTACTGGCTCTGGTCCGTGATCGAGGGCGGCTCACCGGACGGCGGCCCGCCTGCTGGTCGCTGCATTGCGGGCGCCGCCGGCGCCGCGCCACCGCCGCGCCACCCCCGCACGATCTCGTCGGCGCGGTCCTTCACGTAGTTTCCCGACGGCGGGCGCAGCAGCGAGCGCGCCTCGTTCGTGGCGATCTGCGTCGCGGCCTTCATCTCGTCGGCGGGGCTCATGGTCTTTCGGCCGGCGGAATAGTCCAGCGCGCCCTGCTCGTCGCCCGGGTGCACCGCGAGCCACGCGGCCCGCTTCTGCTCGAACACCGATTGCCTGCCGCCACCATTCGGCCCCGCACCCGCTGCGCTGCCGCGCGGCGGCGGCACGAACGCAGGCACCTGCCCGGGAACCACCTGCCCGCTGCGCTGGTCGAAGCTGCCGACCATCGGCCGACCCTGTTCGTCCAACGTCTGGATCGGCTTGAAGCTAGGAGCCGGAGCGCGAGGCGGTTCCACGTAGCCCGCAGCCACCCCAGGCCGGAACTCTCCGGTTCGCCGGTTGAGGAGCCCGACCATCGGCCGGCCCTGTTCGTCGGCAGTCTCGACTTCCTGCCAGTCGTTTTGAACCCCGCCGGCCCGCGGCGGCACGAACCTGGGAACCGTCCCCTGCTGCACCTGGCCGGTCTGGCTGTTGAAGCTGCCCACCGTCGGGTTGCCGTTCGCGTCGGCCGTCGGCGCCTGCGTCCATGTGGATGTCGAGGGGCGGTACTTCTGGATGTCGGTGACGTGCATCTGCGGCGTCCCTCGAGAGTTGGCGTCGTAGAACGCCAGGACCTCGTTGCCGGCGCTCATCACCTGTTGGGTCGTCCAGTTCGGTTTCTCGCGCGGCGCGCCGGTGGCCCCGAGCGCGGACACGAACCGCTGCTGCGGCGAGCCGGCGGCGCCCATGAAGCTCTGGATGAACTTGTAGGCCTGCTCGTGATCGTTGCCGTAGATCTTGTCGGCCAGGTCGGTGCCCCGCGCAAACGCCTGCGCCTGTTCGGCGTTGTCGACGATCTCTGGCGGCAGCGCGAAGCCGGCCTTCTGCGAGTAGAGCTCGTAGCCGGCGATGTCGCCCGTGCCGAGCGCGCGGATCGCCAACTCGGCGTAGCGGTCGGCCTGCGCAGACTGCTGCTGCTGCATCGCCGCCGCCAGCCGGCCGCCGCCCGGCGCCTTCGCCAGCTCGCCCACGTAGTCAGGCTGTCGCCGGCCGACTGACGACAGCACACCCTGAGACGGTGCGGCCGCAGGGGCATTCGGCGCCTGGGAAGGGGCGGCCAGCGGCGCGGGCGACGGCATTGCCCCGCCCTGGCTCGGCTGCGCAGCCGGGGCAGACGGCATCTGCGGCGGCGCGCCGGCGTTCGTGATCGCCGCCCGCAGCGCCGTGTCGGCGTTCTTCTCGGCGGCGTTCTGGTTTTCCTGCTGCAGGATCTGTGCGCTGAACAGGGCGCTTCGATCCATCTCGCGTGCGACGGGGAAATATCCTTCGAGCGCCGGGTTCCCTGTGATGAACTGCAGCGGAGGCATGATCTTGTCCCCTCGGGCGTCAGATGGTTCGGACGGTGTAGTCCGCGTAGCGGCCGCTCTGGCGCATGTAGTCTTTCAGGCCCCCCGACGCCGCGCCACCGACGGCCCCGAGCGCCTGGCCCCACAACTGCGCGTTCGCGACAGTCTTCTGCGCGTCGACGCCGCCGATGTCGGCATACGTCTGGCCTTGCGCCAGGTCCATGCCCGCCACCTTGTCGCCGGCGTTGTAGTACTGCCCGGTCAGCGCGCCGGCGGCGACGTCGGATCGGCGCGCGTTCTCACTGGTGTATCGGGCAATGGCGTCGCCGCGGACCCGAGACAGGACGCCCGACTGTGCGCGGCCGGACCCGCGCAGGCCGGACATGCCGAGCATGTTGACCGCCTGCCGTGACTGGTCCCGCAGCGCGATCTTCTGCTCGGCGGTGAGCTGGTTCGGGTCCGACCCGGCCAGCTGCTGCATCCGTGCCCGGGCCGGTGCAGTCTCGACCTGCATCTGCTCAAATCGCTGTTGCGCGATCCGCTGCTGTTCCTGCTGCTGGCGTAACGCCTTCTTCTGCGTTTTCGCCGCCGCGGAGTTCGCCTGCGACCCCATGAACGCCCCGAGTAGTCCGGTGGCGGCGGGGATGGCGGCCATTGCCAGCATCGGGAGCATGTCAGCGTCCGATCATGCCGAGAGGGCGGCGGGGCGGCGGTTGCATTCCAGGCGGCATGGGCGGGGCGCCCATCGACATTTCACCGGACTGGCCAATCGGAGACGGCTGCTGCATTCCCGGCGGCGCGCCGGCCGGCTGTCCACCTGCGCTCGCTGTCTGCGGGGCGTCGTTGGCGATCAGGTACTGCAGCACCGGCGCCAGGGACGGCGCCACCTTGAGGAGGATCGCGGCGATCCGCGGCGTGATCGCCACGTCGAGTTCGTCAATCTCCTCCGGGCTGAGCATCTGCAGCCCCTGCGTCACTTCGTCGAGCATTGGCTTCCTCCAAGATTTTGATCAGCTTGATCGCATCGTCGGTGACGGCGCGAGCCTTGGTGACCACGGCATGAGCCTTCTGCAGCTCCAGCCACTGCCAGAAGCATAGCAGGGTCAGGGCGTTGATGTAGGCGATCATCGCTCCGACCCGCCGACGTAGCGTTGGCTGTACTCGCTCTCGGCGACGAACAGCCCGATCAGCCAGCACAGCGGCTCGAACACCCACCGCACCACCTTGCCGCGCCAGCACGGCCGCGCCCGAAGTCCCACCTGGAACGCCAACTCCTCGGCACGCCAGCGTGCGATCGGCAGCGCCGCCTTCGTGGCGAGCGGCGACCGCCGCATCAACCGGACATACGGGACCGCCCAGGCGTGATAGCCGCGAGCCGTGATGTGGCTGATGTGCTGGCGGGAGTACTCGGTGTCGATCGCGAGCGTCTGAGCGTCCAGAAGCCCCTGCGCGTGCAGTTCGCTGCAGATGACCCGCCCGACCTTGGCGATGCCGCCGAGCGCGCCGCCGATCGCGCCCAGCCCGCCTACAGCGCCCAAAACGGCGTTCTGCAGCAGCCCGCCCTTGTCTTCCTTCTGTTCCTTGACCGGCTCCAGCTTGGGAGCCAGAGGAGCCAGCGGGGCGGGGGATCGCTCCAACCCGGCGGTCGGCGCAACGGCATTGCCGGTGACGGGGTCGACGTCGCCCCCAACCGCGTTCGGGTATCGGCCGACGCTGTAAAGTGCGTCGCCGGCTCGCTTTTGCTCGAACGTGTCTTCGGCCATCGCTATCGCCTCACCAGCACCCACTGAAACGTCACACTCGAATCGAGCCCGGGCTCTTTGTTGGTCGTCAACGTGAACGAGTCGACCGCCTTCGTCACCGCTATAATCAGCGTCGCTTCCGGCGGCGGCAAGCCCGCTCCGCCACTCACGTAGCTGATCGGCGTCGCCAGGATCGCATATTCGTCGTCCGGCTGCGCCGTCTCAAACGTGAACGTCGCAGCGCGGCTCGCTGCGCCCTCGATCATCAGTTCGCCTACCATGTCGCCGGCAAGCCGTGTCGCCAGCACGTAGGCGTTGTTCGCCGTGTTCTGCGCCTGATAGAGCGTGGTCCGCGCCGGGTCCGGCAGCTTGGCCGCGTCGAACACGGCGGCATCGTACTGCGCCGTGGTCTTCAGGTAGACGTTGCTCAGTTCGAGCGCCCGGTATAGCTCCCACGCCCAATCGTTCGATGACTTCGCATCCGTCGTCGGATCGCCGGTGTACCGCGGAGGCTTCGGGACCGACAGGAACGTCTTCTTGCCCGTCGGGCTCGTCGGCTCCGCGGCGTCTACCTTGGTTGTCGGCGCTACAGCCATCTGGCGGCTACTTGCACGGCTTCGGACCCTTCTTCTTCGCCATCGAAACCACCTCCCCTCACCTGTCCAGCTGCGTCACGAGCACCTCGAGGCGAACCAGCTCGATCGGCGCCTCGTCAGTGACCTCGTACTCGAACTGCCACGACTCGGCCATGCCGAAGCCGCCGAAGTGGAGCACGGTCGCGTTCTCCCCCGCGTTACCGAGCGACCGCCTCACCCAAGGACCGAAGCTGCCCGAGTCGCGGCGGGCACGGATCCGGAACTCGGCGGCCGTCGTGTACGTCCCGGTGCCGCGGCGCAGCCGGGCGCGCATGTCGTCGATCCGGACCACGCCCCAATCGGTGATGTCGGCGGTGCGAGCGGACATGCGCTGCGGGTCGCTGCCGATGCGATACCGATCGCGGGACATGCGGTAGACCTTGCCGGCGCCGCCGACGAACGTGTCGCTCCAGCAGTCGTAGACGCTCCATCCAGGCCAGCGGCCGGGCGCGCTGGCGAGTGCGTTCCAGCCGAGCAATGAGCACCACCGCTTGCCGCGCACGTCGTAGGCGAGGGTGATTCCCTTGGTCCCGTACCGCGGCAGCGATGCGTTCGGCATCGACAGGATGATGAAGTTCTGGCCGAACGGCGCGCACTCGGCCGCCCAGGCGTCCGTCCAGTCGTCGATGCCGCGCAGCGTCAACCCGATGTCCCCGGACACCACCTGCGACAGCTGGCCGGAGAACCGGACGAACTCCTGGTCCATCGTGAGGCCCCAGGTCGAACTGTCGGCGAAGATCAGTGTGCCGGGCGCGGAGATGCCCTCGCCAAGCGCCCACCGACGGAAGAACGGCACGTCGCCGGAGGACAGGCGCTCGTACTGTTCCAGGGATTTCTGACCGCTGAATATCAGCTCGCGGAACGGCGTCACGAGCATCGCCCCGATGTCGTCCGGCATCGAGTCTGCGGTGAACACGTCGGTGTCCAGCCACTGCGTCGGCGCGCCGGGCTCGCAGTGCCAGAACCTGCCGCTGTCCGGCTCGACCGCCATGACGTAGCCGTCGATGTAGCCGAGGTGCGATGCCTGCGGGGCGTTGTCGGCGAGTGGCGTGATCCGGAAGCCGTCGTACTTGCAGATGGTCCCGCCGGCGGCGACCAATAGGAAATCGTCCGTCTCGGCGAACGAGTGCCGCCGGCCGCCGTCGATGATCGTGCCGGGGATGTCGCCCACCTTGCCCGAGCTGTCGATCCGGTGCGCGGTGCCGCCGCTGGTGGTCGCGATCAGATCGCCGCGCCAATCGTGCAGGCCGTAGACGAGGTAGGGCGTGCCGAAGTCGGCGAACACGTCGAGGCCGAAAAAGCGACTGTGCCCCTCCGCCTCGTTGATGAAGGCGTTCTCGATCGAAGCGTTCGCACGGGTGAGCGCAGACTCGTCGATGTTCGTGAACATCTTCGTGCCGATCGGCACCTGCTGCCAGCCGCCCCCCTGGCGCGCGCGGGCCATGTCTACGCGGCCCCGGGCGGCAGCAGCGGGAACGTCTGCACGTCGGCGCACCTGCAACACCGAACGAACGTCGGCGTCAGCGTGAAAATTTCGCAGCCGCACGAGCAGTGCCAGATGAGCTCTTCCTCCTCCCCATACACCGCATTCACGAACGCCGCCTTGT
The DNA here is from genome assembly GCA_016712445.1 of Acidobacteriota bacterium. Lineage (NCBI taxonomy): Bacteria > Pseudomonadati > Acidobacteriota > Acidobacteriota bacterium. The sequence goes on from JADJRB010000008.1 coordinate 43,309, forward strand.
CCAGCCCGCAGGCCGGACACGTCATCCATACCGATCCAAGCGGAGCGCGGGCCTCGTGCTCGTGCCCGCACTGCAGGCAACGAGCGTGCCCGATGAGGCGCATCTCGGTTTCCGGCGGGCGCTGGCGCAGGGCGACGACGTCTCCACGGCGGCTAGACCTGCTGACGTGAACGTCGGCCATCCACCGATGTCCTTGTTGGCCGCGCCCGTGACCCGAACCTCGATCTGTTGCCCGTTCACCGCGATCGTGGCGTCCCAGGAGCTGTCGGTTTCGTAGACGGTGCGCTGCGTCGTTACGCCGGTCGAGTCGAGCGCGGCCGCCTGCGCGGTGAGCGTGCCGTTCGCGAAGGCGATGCCGGTGAGCGCATCCTTGATCTGCTCGTCGTTCACGAACTCGCCGACGATGCCTCGGAGCGTGAGCGTTCCGGACGTGCCGCTGTCGGAGTCGGCGGTGATGACCGCCTGCGCGTCCGACGTTTGGCCGGTGAGCACCTGCCCGAGCGTGAAGTTCGCCGTCTGCCCGTCGTAGGCGAGCGTGTCTCCCGGCCGGTAGGCGCCGGTCTGCAGCACGTAGACGGCGCGGCCGACGCCGTTGCGCTGGTTGCCGATGACGCGCGCAAGGACGTACGCCACCTCCCCGGCCGCGAGAAGGTGCGTCCAGACCGCCAGCGGCGACGCGCCCGTTGTGATCGCGGTCACGGTGCCATCCAGCGACGACTGCACCCGCAGCCACCGGCGGCCGTCGCCAGTCGCATCGAGCGAGAACGCCCCGGTCTCCATGCAGTCGCGGACGACCACGGCGTTCTCGATCGGGATTTCCAACTTGACCGCGGCGTCGTTGAACAGGCTCTGCCGGAACTCGACCAGTTCGGCCTTGCCGGTGATGTTGATCGTGCCCGCGTCGACCCGGCATGACGTGAACAGGAGCTGCGCCGTCGTGTTGACGGTCACGTTGTCGGTGTCGTCGTCGAGGATGTCCAGGTGCAGGCCGTCGCCAGACCACTCGCAGTTGTTGAAGGCGAGGCGCCTCGCCCCCTTGATCCGTACGTCGGTCTGCAGGTTGTCGAACCGCACGCCGTCGAACCGGATGCCGCGGCACTCCGCGTCCTCGTACGCCAGCTCGATCCCCTGGTCGCGGCATAGACCCACCCGGCCGCCAGACCACAGGATATTCTGGCTTACGCCCCCGACGTCGCCGGTGCCGGTCGCCAGGTCGCCGTGGATGCGCGCCCCCTTTGCGCAGTCGGTGATCGAGAGGCCGCGCCACTCGCAGTTCGTCAACCCCTGCGCCAACAAGCCCCCCTCGAACCGCGTGATGACCGCGCCATTGAGGACAAGGCCCTGACGACCGACGACCTTGATGCCGATCGATCCCGAGCTGAGCTGTGCGCCGTCGAGGGTGAGGTGCTCGAAGCCGGCGTGGTCGCCGCTGATGGTGACGGCCACGTCCGCGACGTAGGACCGCAGCGTGGTTACGCCTTCGCCGCCGCCCCGGAACCGGACGTTGGCGGGCAGGTCGATCTGGTTGAACTCGATCACCCGAGGGGGGAGGTAGATCACGCCGCCGCCGATCTGGACGCAGCGCCCGATCGCCGCGATGAGAAGCGCCGTGTTGTTGGCAGCGGACGAGGAGGAGAACGACCCCAGGTCCTCGGCGAAGACGACCCGCCCGACAATCTCGCGAAGGGGGCGCGCCGGCGTCGTGGTCAGCACCGACACGACGGCTTCGGACGCGTCTTCGCCGACCAAGGAGCGTAGGGCGGGGCGCTGGATGCCGGTGTTGCCGATCGTCGGCTCGTTCAGCTGGTAGGCGTCGAGGGTGTAGAGCGACTGCGCGAACTTGCCGTAGCTGCGCCCGTCGGCGTCGAGCCTGGACACCAGCACCTGCGGGTTCGTCGCCGGCTGCGTCAGCGCCTCGTCGTAGAAGATCGCGGCGTGCGCGTTGCTGTTCGGCCGATAGACGTGCACGACCGCGCCCGGGAACCCCTCGCGCCAGATGTCGAACTCTTCGACGAGCTGCACCGTCGGCATGTCAAATCCCCCACGGGCGGGTGAAGCCGGTCGAAGCGTGCTCCCGTGAGTGCACGGCCACCAGCTGCCGTTTCAGGTCTTCTGCGTATCTGGCCAACCGCACGATTTCCACCTCCGGCAGCTTCCGGACCGGGCCGGCGCCAATCTCGGCGGCGAGCGCCATGATGGCCCACCGGTTCCAGGCGCGCGGGAGCTGCGTCAGCACGCGCCCCTGCTCGTCGGACGGATCGAGCGCGTACGTCGAGGCGGTCAGCCGCAGCACCGCGTCGCGGGCCGGCGTCGGATGCAGGTACATCGTCGACGGTTCTAGGCGATCGACGTAGATGATGGACGGATCGCCGATCTGAGGATCGTTGATCGCCAACTCCCACGCCGATCGCCTCACCAGGGTCATGGTGTTGCCGCGGCCCGTCGGGGCGGTGCCGACGATCAGGCTCGCGCTCTTCGGGTACTGGACGCCGTCGACCGGCAGCAGGTGCACGAAGTCGTCCGGCAGCAGGTACGAGGCCTTGCCGATGGTGAGCGGCAGCAGGTAATCCCGCTGCGTCATCCACGGTGGGGTGTATTTCTCGAGCAGGCTGTCGATGACGACGTCCAGCCATTCCAGCGCGCGATCGATCTCGACCTTCTGCGCGGCGGTGTCGTTGATGGAAAAGGCGCCGATCCGTTGCAGCGCCTTTTCCGCGATCGTGCTGGCCGGGAGCGGGTTCGTCATTTCCCGCGGCGGCGCCTTGCCGTCTCCGGCTCGGCGTCCGGCTCGGGCTCGTCGCCGGCCGTCTCCGGCTCGTCCTCTACCCATACGCCGGCCAGGTCCGGCTCGGGATCCGGCTCGGGATCCGGCTCGGCGTCCGGCTCGGCGTCCGGCTCCAACTCGACGTGGTCGGGGGCCACCTCCACGATGAAGTCTGGTAGCCCGTCGAACAGCAGAGCCGTCTCCGGCTCCATTTCGAGAGGCACGCCGGGCTGGAACGTGATCTCGATGATGCTGCCGTCGAGGGAGCGGAAGTGGTGCTTCCGCTCCCCGGTGACCGCAGCCTTGTCAGTCACCCGCGCGCGCACGGGTCAGAACCGGTACTGGTAGAGCCAGACCAACACCCGGATGTCGGCCGCCGCGGCGATGGCGCCACCAGCGATCAGCAGGTTGAGCGTGTGCGAGCCGTCGGACGTCGTGAACGGCAGGTTGTTCGCTCGCAGGAAGTTCGCCGCCGCCGCTGTGCTGGCTGCGGTGAGCGCCGTGGTCCCCTGGCGGAGCTGCAGCGTGCAGTCGGCCCCCAGGGTGCCGCCGATTTTCAGCACCGCGTCGGTGACCATGTACCCGTCCGGAATTTCCGACAGGGTGATGGAGTCGGCCGCGGCGACGTTGGTGTCGCCCGATGCGAGCGTGGTGAAGGGGAAAATCCAAAGCGTCTCTGCCGGCTCCAGCAGCGGCAGTTTCGAGGGCGGGATGCGGACCCGCGTGTTGATGGCCATGTTTCAGTCTCCGGCGGAAGGCGTTGATGAAAGCGACGGGCGGCGCGGCGGCGATTAGGACGGCGCCGCCGCGGAGTAGATCGACATCATCGCGAAGTCCTGGTCGGTCTCGTCCTCCCACTGCGACTTTGCGACCGGCTTGAGCATCCCGAGCATGGTGCTGTTCTTGTACACGATCTGCTCGCCGCGGTTCTCCTCGCCCTCGTACCAGATGTCCTCACCGACCTTGGCGAAGGCCAGCGCCTTCGTGCCGAACATGAGCGCCTGGGCGCCGTCGACGAGCCCGCCGGACCCGTACTTGACGGTGGTGCCGAGGGTGTTCGGCACCTTCGGGTGCTGGAAGAGCATCAGCCCGTCCACGTCCGCGAACATGCCGGTGAAGGCGGGGTTGGTCGGCCCGCGCAGCCCGGCGTTCTGGATGGCGGCCTGATAGTCCGAGTCCTGCCGCAGGTCGCGACCCTGTTCCAGGCTCATGACGACGGACCACTTCGTCCCGCCCTTGTAGCGCACGCCCGGCATCCGCGCCCGCTCGGCCTTGGTGCGCGCGGTGACGAGCACATCCCAGGACATCTTGTCGCCGACGGCCAGGCCGCTGGTTGCCGTCACGGCACCAGGGAACACCTTGCGCTTGGACGACGGGGCGGTGATGTCGGCCCCGAACGCGAGCCGCTTGATGCCGCCGTTCGGCCGGGCGCGACCGTCGTAGCGGTAATCGAAGGAGATGCCGGCGCCGGTGAGCATCATCAGCTCCTCGATCGTCTGCCCCTTCCAGCGGCCGATCGCCTCCTTGGCGTAGGAGCGGAACTTCATGACCGTGCGCCGCTCGCTCATGCGGCCCCGGTTCTTCACGGACTTCTTGAACTGGTCGAGGGTGATCTCGAAGTAATCGAACAGGATCGCCTCGTCGCGACCCTCGGTCTGGTCATCACCGGACTCGCCGTCGCCGGTCAGGTCCAGGATCAGCGTGATGACGCACTTGTCGCCGCTGTCCGTCTTCGTGAATTCATCGACAAAGTGCACTGGCTTGCCGTTGTCGCCGTTCGACGTGCCCATCATGCCGGACGCGGAGAAGAAGTTCTCGTCGAGTTGGTATTGCCACGCCTGAACGCTCCACAGTTTCTTGCGGAGCGCAGAGATAGCAGCCGGATCGGTCTCAGCCATTTCCGTATCTTTCATTGATCTTGTCGAGCACGCCTTTCGGAAGCCTCGCCAACTCGGTCGTTCCCATCCGCAGGATCTGCTTTTCGCTAAACCCGCCGATGTTGTCGAGGGCGGCGCCACCATCTCGGGTGCCGACGTCATGGGGGGAGGGTGGAAACATGGAGCGCGGCGGCTTCGGCGCTTTCGGCGCCTGTCCGCCTGGGGTCGGTGCGCCGGCGGGACTGTCGCCCCACTGCCGCTGTGCGAGCCGAGCTACATCCTGGCGCAGTGCCAGCAGGCCGGCTGGGGTCAAGCTGCCGTTCTGGCGGGTCGGGTACTGAGTGCCCGATCGCGCCTTCTCGACGTAGGCGAGCTGCTCGAGGATCCGCGCTTCCTGGTCGCTGATGCTGGCGACCGCGGGGAATTCCTCATAGAGCTTCGCCGTCTCGGTTTCCAGGAGCAGGTCCTCCTGGTCCGGGGCCTGTTGGCGGGCCGGGCTCCGCTTGGCGAGTTGCGCGTCGAGGAGCTGTTCGTTCAGCCCGATCTGCGCCTCGGTCCACTCGGCGGCAGTCAGCTCGCCGTCGTCGTACCGCGCCGCCTGCTCTCGGAGCTGCGCCTTGATCGCCTCTACCGGATCGACCGCCGGGGTGGCTGGTGCCGATGCCGGCGTGCCTCGTTCGGCGACGGCTTTGAGGGTGTCGAGTTGCCCTCGCAGGTAGGCGGCCTCTTGCTCCGCCTTGCGGCGCTGCTCGATCACCTCGTCGAGCCGTTCCTTGGGGATCATGTACCCCTTGGTCGGCTCGGGTTCCGCCGGTGCGGATGCGTCCTGGGCCGCGGGCTCGGCGTCCGCGTCCTCATCGTCGGCCAGGTCGACCTCGTCGGCTTCGTCGATGTCGCCATCGGGATCGATGCCGGCCGCCTCTACCTCCTTCAGCAGCTCGTCGACCCTCGCGTCCTCCGGTCGCCGTGCCCGAGCGAACCCGCCCGTGCCGTACTGATTCGGGAGATCGATCTGCTTCTTGTCGCCCTGGTCGTCGCTCATACTCGGCTCCTATCGCTTTGCCATGCGCAGCAACGCCCGTTGCCCGGCGGCGGCAGGTAGAATTATCGGGTCTACCTTCCCGGAAGTCGGATGCGCGTCGCAGAAGCGTTGCCCCTGCGCCAGCTTGCGCATGTGCTGCGGCTTGATGTCGAGGTTCGCCAGGTCCGCCCAATACTGGCGGTAGGCCATCTCGCATTGCGTCAGCAGGTGGTTCATGTCGCACGCGATCAGCGCGTCGATGCGATCATCGAAGGCTATGTGGAACGGCGCGTCGCCGTCCTGGTCCTTCCAGACGCAGAACAGGTTCACCGGGATCATCGTGTCGGGCGATGGGTTCGCCCAGGCGCAGAACCACGCGCCGTCGAACGCCGCCTCGGCGTTGAGCCGGTGCGCCAGCGTCATCGCAAGCACCTTGTGCGGCTCGCTCAGGTTCAGGCGGCCGTGCCGGCGAATGATCGATCTGCCCGAGGTCAGGATCATCACGCACCAGAACGACGGATCGTCACCCTCCACGGCGATCGCCTGCGCCAGCTGCTCGCGCGACGCGAGGAGGAGGTAATCGTCCTCGATCTGCCTGCCGAGATTGATGTTGCTCACAGCGGCCCTCGATCTGGTGGCAGCGCAGGCCCGGCACCGGTGCCTTCGGGCGCCGCCGGCCCGCCGTCCTCGCCCGGCGGCATTCCTGCAGCTTGGCCCGCGGCCTGCATGTCGGCGACCTGCATCTGCATCATGGCGTCGATCCGGCGCTTGATCTCGTCTTTGCGCGGCATAGACGACGCATCGACGATGATGTCCGCTATTAGTGCCCCCGGAACGATGCCTTTGTCCACAATATCGAGCAGATCGCCCATCTGCGCTTCGGCGAACGTATCAGCCATTGGCCGCTCGTCGACCGTCACGTCGTACGTGCTTCCGGTGATGTCGTTGGCGATCGTGCCGTTGGCGAGCCGCTGGTTGATCATCGTCGGGTGCAAGGAGCCGGTATCGCCTTCCAACATCATCAGCCGCTGCTCGGTGTAGTGATCCTGGAACAGTTCGAGCTTTAGCCTGCCGCACAAGTACCGGGACCGCGAGAAGTTGTCGAAGACGTACTCGTTGCCGATTATGGAGGTCCGTTGCCGGGCTATGATCGCGCGGCCGCTCTGCACCCGGTCGAGCTGGCCCAAGGCACTGTCGTTGATGTTCGCGATCTCCTTGATGTCCTCCTTGCCCGCCAGCTCCAGCCGCTCCAACGCCTGCGCCGGCGCGCCCGGCTGGATCTTCGTCGGCGGCTGATACCCCCGCTCGTATACGACGTTGAGGCCGGGGCGCGCGCCCTCGTTCTCCATGCGCGATTCCATCTCGTCGGTGAGGGAGCCGCGCTCCCACTGCCACCCGCTGTTGGCGGTCGACGAGGCCATGTGCAGGTAGACCGACCGGCGCTTGTTCACCTCGTCCTGCGGGTCGAGGAGGTCGTTGACGATGCCCCGCGTCAGCCCCTTCCGGAAGTAGGCGAAGTACGGGACGACCGTGAGGCTCCGGTACGGGGACCACTCGTCGTGCAGGACGACGTCGCCCGCGCTGACCGTCATCCGCACCAGCTTGATCTTCTCGGCGCGGATCGTGATCGGCAGGCCCCGGAGCTGCGACCATTGCAACACCGCGTCGATGTGCTCGCGGTCCCACCACACCGGGCATGGGCGCTTGGCGCCGGACTGCTGGTCGATGAAGACGTTGGCCCCCGTCCAGACGCGATGCTGCGTCTCGATGGTGCGCAGCAGCCTGCGGGTGCGGTTGATGTGATCCCAGGGAGCGGACGCCAGGACGCCGTTCCACGTCGAGTTCAGGTCATCGGCGGCGAGGTAGCCCTCCAGCTGCTTGAAGCCGCGCGGCGGCTGAAACTGGTCGAGGCCGACCCTGCCGCCGGTGCTGTTCATCGTCCGCGCCGGGCCGCCCATCGAGCTCATGTCGACGAGGTCGCAGGCGAGCTGGCCGTACGTCGCGGCGATGTCCTCGAGGGAGAGCCAGGAGTCTATCTGCACGTAGTTCCAGGTCGCCGGATCATAGTCGTCTGCGTCCGGGTCGGGCCGGACGTGGAACGGGTCGAGTACCGTTTCCTTGATCTCGCCCAGGTCGTTCTGGAGAAATCGATCCGGTAATCCGAAATAGCCGCGGCCGGTCGATACGCCGTCGTTGAAGACTTCCGCCGCGTGCCACTTGCCCTGGTTGGCGGTCGATACCGCCTTTTCCAGCTTGGTCAGCGTCGTCGCGACATCGTCCGTTCCGGGCGACAGGCCGCCCGGCTTGTAGATGATGTCGTAGCGGTTCTGCCGGAAATACCCGTCGATCATGTTCACCAGCGGCGCGACCCGGTTGATCGTGAGCGACGGGCGGTCCTCGGCCTTCTCGCTGTCGAGCCACTGCTCTCCATGCCGGTAGTTCAGGCAGCGGATCGCCGTCTCCGACCATCGGTGCAGCGCCTCGGTGGACCGGACGTAGCGGTCCATCTGCATCGCCATGACGTGCGCGTCCTGCCGCGGCTCGTCCGGCGGGGGCGTCGGGCCGTACAGGGCGTTGCGCATCAGAGCCTCTTCCAGTTGTCGCCGGAGATCGGCCCGCGGGCCACCTTCCGCGCCTCGGCCTGGTGCGCGCGGATCAGCCGGGTCTGCCGGTCCTCGGTCCCCGGCAGGCTTTCGTCGCCCTGGCCCATCGCGCAGACCCGGCCGGCGTCGGCGCCGTCAGACGCCCAATTGTGATACGGCACGTCGAGGAAGATCTTGCGGCTGTCGTCCCACTCGCGGTGGTACTCGATGAGGCACTCGATGCCGCGCTCGCAGGCCTCCTTGTCGAACCGCGAGCGGGGGATCAGCCGCCTCAGGGCATCGATCCCGTCGCGCCGGTAGCCCGCCTGGGACAGCGGGACGGCGCCCTGGGCGACCATCTGGATGCCGAGCTTGGCCAACACCTCGATCCTCGGCACGGCGCCCGCGCCCCAATCGCGCACCCTGGCATCGTGCGGGCCGGTGTGGCGGCCGTAGATGTAGCCCTTCTCGCGCGCCCGGTCGTGCAGCACCTGGGCGTAGTGGTCGGCGCCGGCCGACTTGTGCTCGTAGTAATCGATCCAGTGCAGCCACGGGCCGCAGCGTTGCGTGAACCAGATCGCGGTGCCGTCGCGGACGCCGATGTCCCACCAAGTGTCGACCGTGGTCGCTCGATCGTACGGCAGCTTGCAGATGCGCCCCTCGTCCTCGGCGTCCTGCATGAGCCGGGCGTAGTAGGCGCCGGGGACGCTGGCCAGGAAGTCGCTCAGATAGTCCTGGCGGTAGATCGCGTCGCCTTCGTCCGGCCCGTTGAGCCGGATCAACTCGTTCCGGATCCGCGCCAGCTGCTCCGGCGAGAACACGCCGGCATGCTCCGCGCTGATCTTGTCGACGCACCAGCTCGGGTCGTCGCGGCCCAACCTGTTCAGCTCGTAGAACCAGTTGCGCCCGAACACCGTCGAGATGAACAGCGCCCACCCGCCGTTCTCTTCGAGCATCGGCTGCAGGTAGGACCATGCGCCAGGATCGGCGCGGGCGGCCTCCGACATGACGATGCCGGCCGGCTGCGACGACAGCAGCGAGCGGTAGTTGTCGGAGCCGACCACCTGCCATGTCGAGCCGTTCCTGAACTCGATTCGCATGTCGGTGTCGCGCCTGGACGCAATCAGCTCTCGTGGGAACGCCTCATCCAGGCGGCGCATGCCGGTGTGAGGGTTCATCCCCTCCCAAATCGCCTTCCGTGCCTGATTGGCCTCGGGGAGCATGTGCCAGTAGTTCGCCGGCCTCATTTGCGACGCCGCAGCCCCGAACTGCAGCCCCATCTCGTCCTTTCCGTGGCGCCGCGGCCACGTCAGAACGCAGCGTTTTCCGCCTCTTACGAGATAGTTCCAGGGGCGGACCTGGTACTTCCGCGGTCGCCATCCACCCGTCGGGATGCGGATCGCGGCGGCGGCCATCAGGCGGGCTCGCCCTCGCCTTCCTGGTCGTTGGCGTCCTCGCCGTCCTCCGGCTCCTCGCCGTCCTCCGGGAACGTGCCGATGAGCACGGTGACCTGCGACTTGATCGGACCGCCGTCCTCGCCGGTAATCGCAAGTTGCTGCGCCGCCTTGCCGTCGAGCCGGTTCGAGACTTCCTTGATCGCGTCGAGGTCGCCGCCCATTGCCAACTCCACGAGCTTATCGGCGATCACTGCGAGCTTTCGCCTTCCTGCATGGTCGCCGGCTTTGACTTCCATGCAAACCGCCCGCACCGCGTCGGCAAACGGTTTATGCAGCTGACGATTGGTTCCAGACCGCCCAGGCTTACCCGACATTTTCAAAAACCCGATTCT
>JADJRB010000009.1 GCA_016712445.1 Acidobacteriota bacterium
CACGCGCCCGGCGTGGCTGCAGAGCGCGTCGCGGTGGCCGAGCGCGCTGGCGATCACGTCGCTCCTCGATGCGCGCGACCATGCGCCCGGATCTCGAGCGTGTTGTAGCCTCGTCTGCGTTCAGACGCGCGCGCGGCGACGACGGTGCCGGCCAGCCACGGCGGGGATCTCTCGGGGCCCAGCACGGCGTTCGCGTCGAGCGAGGCGCTTTCGTGACCGAGGCGATCTTGTCGAGAGTGCAACGCTTCATCGGATTCCCTTCGAGGATCGCGGACGCGATTGGGGGCGGAGTGTGCCGGCGCCGGCCTTGCGAACAGCCGCGCCGGTTCGGCCAGATGCGCGCGTAGCCCAGCGCTGCACGTGCGGTCGCTGCCCTGGGCAGCGCGCCAGCCGCACTTGGTATCGGAGACGCTCTATCGGCGTTGAAGGCGACTCGACGCCCTCGACCATCAGGCCGCCGCGCACGCGTACGCGCCGCCTGGTGACGCGCTTCCCGCAGCAGAGGAGGTCAGCAGGGCCCTCGACGTCGCGCTGGAGCAGGCCTTGGAAGAACCCACGCAGCCGGCGCCCGTACTGGTCGCCGAGCTGGTCCGGGCGGTGGTGCGCTGCTCCTCGGTCAGACGAGCTTCTCGAGCTCGCGTGCGGCCGAGCAGCACCTCACCGCGGGCGCCCTCGAAGACGATGCGGCCCATGATGCTCGAGCACGGTGTCGCGCCGAGGTGGTAGCCGCGGCTGGCGCCGAGCCGGCGCGCTCGTTCAGGCGCTCGATCAGCGCCAACGGGCTCGAGCGCCTCGCCGTCCAGCGCGACCGGCCCGCCGCGCTCGAAGGAGACCACGAAGGTCCGGTCACCGCCGCCGCCCTGGTCCAGTGCCAGGCGTCGTCCGGGAGCGAGCCCTAGCTCGTCAGGAGATCCTGCCCGCCGATCGTCCGGCCCCATAGGCCCGGCGTTGACCGAGTAGCGCCCGCCGAGGGCGGCGGAGACAGCCGACCGGCGAGGTACGCGCGCTGCTGGTCGTCGCGATTGGCAAGCCGAGCTTCCGCGCACGGGCGCCAGCACGACGAGTTCGGGCGCGAGCGTCGCCAGGGCGGCCCCGAAGCGCACTGGTCGTTGCCGGCCGCGGTGCAGCCGTGGGCGACGGCGTCGAAGGCGCGAGGCCCTCGCGCGCCAGCGAGCTCGGCCTGCAGGCCGCGCTCTGCGCCGGATTCCGGAGCGGGTGAACCTCGCCACGCGCGCACGTTGCCGGCCACCAGCCAGCGGATCACGCGCCGGTAGGCTCCGGCGCGCGTCGAGCAGGAGGTGGGCCTTCGCCCCGGCGTGCGAAGCGGCGCTCGATCTCGACGCCTTCTCGGCCGCGCTCCAGCCGCCGCAGTCGATCGCGAGCGTGGGGACCGCGTGCCCTTGCTCCTCCGAGCCAGGCGACGAGGAAGGAGGTGTTCGAGACCGCCGGAGTAGGCGAGGAGTACGTTCATCGACCGGAGTCAGGGTCGGATACGAGCGCGACACGCGTTTCTTCACGCGATCTCGCGCCGCGCGGTTGGCGACGCGACCAAGACGGTGTCGTCGCCGGCCACGGCGGTGCCGACGATGCCGTCCTGTCATCTCGGCCTCGAGCGCGCGCGACCGCGCTGGCGGCGCCCGGCTGCAGCGCAGCAGCACGAACGCGCGCCGTGTCGACCGAGAGCGCAGCAGGGTACTGCACGCGCCGTCAGCGAGGTGACGCGCTCGGCTTCGCGCAGCTGGTGCAGGACGCCGGCCTCCTTGGCCACGCGCAGCATGCGCAGGTCACGCGACGGAACCGGCTTGCCGGAGCCCGGAACCCGACTGCCTTCAGGCGTGAGCGGAGCTCGTCCTGGCTCTGGATCGAGTTCTCGACAAGCACGAGCCGCCGGATGGATGCGCGGCGTTCTCGAGCGGGACATCGCGGAAGAATAGAACCAAAGCCGGGAAGGGCAACTCCTGGATATTTATCGGAACTAGCGACTTGTTGCAAGGCCAGCCCGGACGGCGGACGGAACGCGGTCGGTCCCTCGGCGCTACTTCTCGCCTTTCGGCTTCCGCTTCCGGTCGCTAGGTGTCTCGCCCTGCTTCAGGATGCGCTTCAGTGCCGGCACGATCAGCTCGGGCTTGATGGCGAGGCGGTCTGCCTCGGGGCCGGGCTTGCTGGGCTCCAGGCGTGGACGGCGCTCAGGCTTCTTAGGGGGTTTGCTCGATGACATGGATGGAGTATCCTACGAGCGCCTCGTGGTGAGGCTGCGGACGATGGGTGAGAGTGCCGACGACGGGACTTGAACCCGCAAGGCCGTGGAGCCGCTCGCGTGCAAGGCGAGTGCGTTTGCCAGTTTCGCCACGTCGGCGATTACCAAGGGCCGGGGCGGTGGGCGCGCGTGCAAGGTTGCCTCACCGACCCCGGCTTGCTCTGGGCCGCTTGGCGGCGGCCCCTAGACCCTCCTCATGAGGCGCCCTCCAGAGCCGTGCTCGCCGTGGGTTGAGGCTGAGTCAGCTTGGCCTTCATGGCCTTGAGCCAGACTTCCAGCAGTTCGAAGTCGCCGTCTGACATCGGGTAGGGCAGGCGGAGGTAGGCGACGGACAGGCTAGGGAGCGTGATCGGGAAGTCCCGCATCTGAGGGTCCTGAGGGGGCTTGGGCGCCCAAGATCCGCCCCGGGGCTTGAACTCGGGCGGCGGCTCCTCGAAGGGAGGAGCATCGTCGCCTGCCGGGGGCGGCTGGGCGCCATCGGCTCCATTGTCCTTCCCGAGGCCCGCGTATGCAACGGTCCCGATGAACTGACCGGCCAGCGACTTCGCAGGCTTCTCAAGCAAGCCTAGGTCGAAAACCAGATAGTGCTCCAGGTTGGCGGGGCTCGGCAGCTTGCCCTCGAAGTGCTCCCAGATCCGGGCGTGTAGGGCCGGATTCAAGGCAGCCTCAGCGAGAGCCTTAGCGCGCTCTGGAGAGTCGGGGCGCTTGTCGAGCAAGATGCGGCGCGCGAGCGGGGACAGCTTGATCTTGCGCGCCTCCCGCGAGCCCTCATCCACCACCAAACCGTAGTACTTCAGCGCGCCAACCGCCTGCATCCACACGCTGCTTTTTGGCCCGTAGCCCCAGTGCTGGGCGGCAAGCGCTACCGGAACGGAGTGCTCGCCCTCCTCGGCGTAGAGCTTGCCCAGGAGGTCCACGGCCCGCTGCAACCCGATGGAGGGGAAGTTCGGGCTACGGCTCTTCTTAGATTCGGCATCGGCTTCTGCTTCGTTGCTCATGGCGGTCTCGGTGTGTAGGCGTCCTCGAACTGTGCAGATAGCCTATCGGGACTCTCGGGCCGAAGTCAACTGGCGGTATCGGCAAAAAATCCGAAGTGGATCGCGCTACTTGTTGCAACCTGGCGTAGGCTATCTCCATGAAGCGCAACACCTCCGCCGTCCTGGAAGCCCTTCGCGCGGCCTGCAACGACGAGGGCCTGGCCATCGCCTTCTTCGAGGTCCAGCGCTGGGGCGACTCCCCGGCCTGCCCCCGGTGCGGGGACTTGAACGTCTACCGGATGGCCGGCAAGGCGGGCGCCAAGGATCGCCGCTGGCGCTGCCGGGGCTGCCAGCGCATGTACACGGTCCGGACGGGCACGACCCTGGAGGAGACGCGCCTCCCCCTCAAGTGCTGGGCATTCGCCCTGTGGTCCGCATGCTCGTCGAAGAAGGGCGTCAGCGCGCTCCAGATCAGCCGCGAGTGCGAGATCAGCTACAAGTCCGCGCTCTTCCTGATGCACCGGATCCGGCGCGGCATGGCCACGGACGGCCCGCACCCGAAGCTGGAGGGCACGGTGGAGGCCGACGAGACCTTCGTGGGCGGGAAGCCTCGCCACAAGGGCAGCAAGCCGGGCCCGCGCGCGGACAAGCCCAAGGCCCCCGTGTTCGGCGTGGTCCAGCGCGGCGGCGAGCTACGCCTGCGCGCGCTCGACCGACTCACCGCGAGCAAGGTCCAAGAGGCACTCCGCGAGAACGTGGAGGCAACTCGCACGCGCCTGATGACCGACGAGTCGGCCGCATACAAGGCGATCGGCCACGAGTTCGCCGGTGGCCACGGGACCACCGAGCACTCCTGGAAGGAGTACGTGAGCAAGGAGGACCCCTCGGTCCACTCGAACACGATCGAGGGCGCCTTCTCGCTCCTCAAGCGCGGCATCTACGGCACGTTCCACTCGGTCAGCCGCAAGCACCTGCACCGCTACTGCGCGGAGTTCGAGTTCCGGTACAACGCGCGGAAGCTCGACGACGGGCAGCGCGTGGCGCTCGCGGTGAAGACGACCGAGGGAAAGCGGCTCACCTACCGCGAGCAGGTTGGTGGCTAGGCCGCGAGCGCGGTGAGCTCTTCTCGCGTGAGGTGGAAGTTCCTCACGCATCCCTTGGCGAGTTCATACTTCTCGCGCTGATCCGCAACGATCTGGAGCCCCAAGCCGTCGCTCATCACGGCTTCGAGCACCTTGACAAGCGGCAGGAAGTCCGCATCGGTCCACTTGAACCGACCCTTGAGCTCGTTGAATACCCAGCGGAACCCCTTCAGGCGGATCCCAACGATGCGCTTCTGCTCCTTGTCCCACAGGATGGTCAAGAACCCATCTACCCTGTCGGCGACGCATGTCCCGCCTTCCGCTCGGTAGGCAAGCACATCGAGGCCATGGTTGTACTTGGCCGAGGGCTTGAACGGCTTGGTTGCGCTGAGGTCTAGGTATTCCATCTGGAGACTCCTACCAGTGCCTCGACTCGAACCGCTGATCTGGAAGCGACGGCTGGTCCCGCTGATGCCTGTCGGAAGGTACCCAATCCCAATCGTGTATCATACCCTCTGCCGGTTTTCCACCGTCCGCCTTGCTTCCCCAGCCTGCAAG
>JADJRB010000010.1 GCA_016712445.1 Acidobacteriota bacterium
GCATCGCCCGCGATCGAAGCCGTAGTTTCGGAAACTGCCCGGCACGCGGTCAGCCTTTGCCGACCGGGTGCTCGGCGGGCAAATTTCTCGAGATCGCCCGACAAACGAACTCGCCCGGCGCAATATCGACATGGGCACCTTTCCAGACGGTCGTGCAAAAGCGCCCTCGGCGGCATGCGGCTCGCCCAGTCCGTCGAGGGCCGGGGAACACTATGACATCATCCTGCGCTATGACCGGCCTTTCCCGCGAAGACGCCGGCGATCTTGGAAGCGATCCTCGTTGCCAGCACCAACCGGCGCGCATCCCGCTCGGCGACCTGGCCACGCGATCACTTACGCTGAAAGGCCCCGCCAATGATCCGCTCGAGAATGCCCGCCTGACCGGCTGGGTGTTCGTTGATATAACCGGGCGCGACATGGGCGGCTATGTCGAGGAGGCGCGCGAAGCCAATCGCCGCAGCCGTCGAAGTTGCCGCCGGTTATGCCGTGACCTTCTCTGGCCAGTACGAACAGCTTGCAGAAATGATGCCCGGCTCGCTATCGCGATCCCGGCCGCAGTCGCATGATCTTCCTGCTCCTGATGCTGCATTTTCGGGCGGCTCGACCGGATACTGATCATCATGGCAAGCCTGCCCTTCGGTCTGATCGGCGGCATATGGGCGGTCTGGATCGCAGGCTACCAACCTCTCATCGCCGTGGCCGTCGGGTTCATCGCTCTCGGCGGCATCAGCAGAAACCGCCGTGATCATGCTGCTCTATATCGACGGCGAAGTGCGCCGAGGCCCAGCCCCGGCACATGCCGACCTCTTTGCCGCCATCAGCCCGCGGCGCTGCCATGCGCGTCCGGCCGAAGCTGATGACCGTATTTACGCTGCTGGTAGGGCTCGCCCCGGTCTTCCTGACCGAAGGGCTGGGTTCAGACGTCATGCGCCGGATTGCCCTGCCGATGCTGGGCGGCATGGCCTCACCCTTATCCTCACCTGATCGTCATCCCGGCGATCTACTATATCGGACCGGGTTCCAGCTTTCCGCGCGCTGCCGGAGCCAGCACGGATGACGCCCACCTTGACCTAACTGAAACAAAAGGAGACCTGACATGAACACCCGGAACCTGATCACCGCGAGCCTCGCCGCACTCAGCCTCGCCGCCTGCGGCAACCCTCCAGGAAGCCCGCCCGGCCGAAACAATGGCAGCGGAGGCGCCGATGGAGATGGCGGCCGAGACCGCGCCGACGGAGATGGCCAGTTCTGACTTGTCCAGCGCCGGCGAGCGGATCGGCCGTGCGACGGGCACGATCAAATCCGTGGCGGGCCAATCGGACTTCCTGACCATCGATCACGGCCCCATTGACGGCGTTGGCATGGGCGCGATGACTCTTGGTTTCGATATCGCAGGTGATGTCGACCTCACTGGATTTTCCGAAGGCGACACCGTCGCGTTCCGAGGTCAAACAAGGCCGCGACGGAGCCTACCGTATCGTGTCGATCTGCAACACGGGGACCGAGGGCGCTGATTGCCTGGACACCAAAATCGCACGTCCGGGCAGCCTGAATGAGGGGATTGGACACGGGCGGATTTGACTTGTCCGCCACCAGTTTGATGAGCCCTCGGATATTTCGATCTGCGAGTGCCTGAGAGACATTCTCATGCGGAAGCAAGCTGGCTTCGACGTTGCGGTCCGCCGACCGCGCCGGCGCTTCGGTGAGTCCGGCGCCGATTTGGCGTTCCTTCATCTACCAACGGAATCTGGTCGAGTTGGTTCTAAGCAGCGTTTCACTTTGCGAGCGCAGCCATGAAGCCGGGGCGCGATCTGCAAATGCCAGAGTCATCGCCCAACTGGAGCTCTCTCGACCGTGCGATTCGTGAATCCAGGCCCGCGCTGCCAGACTGATAAAGGTGCTCGATCCTCAACCTCCAAGGAAACACGACATGAGACCCTAACTTGATCGCGCTCGCGTCGTGATCGCCACCGCGGCGCCGGTTATCTTTCTTACTTCGCCTGCAGCGTATGCGCAGGCTGCATCACCTGAAGGAACGTTCACGAAAGTATCGAAAGCGCTCTCCGGCGGTTGGTCTGTTGTGAAACGGGACGGCAAGTCTTTTATCGTGTTTGACGACACATTCCGCGCGGCAAACGGGCCAGACCTCAAAGTTTTTCTCTCGCCTCAGTCAATGTCCCAAGTAACCGGTAAGACGGCTGCCACGGGCGCCGTTAATGTAGGCGTACTGAAGAGAAAACCAAAGGTACGCAGGAGTACGAGATCCCGGTGGGGACTGACCTCTCGAAGTTCAAAAGCGTACTTGTCCATTGTGAGGAATTTGCGGTCTTGTGGGGCGGAAGCGACCTTTAAAGGCGACACCCGGAGCATCTGATCGTCCTTAGGCAGAACACAGAGACCTTCGCGCAAAAAAGCCGCCCGACGGCACGCACCGGGCGGCTCCATGCAGCCTGAGAGGAGACGAAGAACTCAGGCAGCTGTGGCTTTGCAATTCGATCGCTCGGCGCCGGATTCGTGCCCACCATCAGTCTCGAACAGTCCGGCGATCCGGTCCCAGGCATCAGCGGGCGGACTGGCTGCGCGCGAGATATGGCGAGTGGGTGGCACCTGCATCCAACCCGGCATCCATGCGCTGTCGAGCGAGGTCTCGCGGGCAACGAGCGCTTCTGCCAGCTGCGCCTTCTGCGCCTTGGCAGTGGCGCCCTCTGCCTCGCGCGCAGTCTCTGGCGAAACGGCGTCTGCGATAAAAGCGTTGATTACGCGCTTGTCGCGCAGCAGGTCAAAGAACGCCTCGTCAGGTTTCCAGAACTCTGCCGGGTCAGTGCTGCAAGTCTGCAGCACGGCCTCGACAGTGGGCCCGCCGGACTCAAGCGTCTCGGCCATCGCCAGCGCCATCACTTGCATCACTTCGGCATCAGACATCGCCAGCAACGCGGCGTAAGTCTCGCATAGATGATAAGCATCGCCGCTACGGCGCGGCACCGGCGCACTGAGCGCCTCGAACAGGGTCTCCACGCCCTCCCGCGCGGTGACAAGTTCGGCGACAGCAGACCCGCCTCGACGCTCGAAAGCGTCGCTTCCTTCACTGCGCCCGGCGAATGCAGGCGCACGTTCCAGAGTGATGAGCCGCACAGTGCATGCGCCGCCATCAAACGCATTGCGATGGCCGGATTTCTGATCAGGCTTGCCTGCGCGGCGGCGTGCCTGTGCAAGCCGATATAGTCCGCCATCGGACCCGACATTTCGGGCCGCGTTTCGGTTTTCGGCGCCGCTTCGCCACTGGCCGTGGCCGTCCTGGACTTGCGCGCCTCAGCCGCTTTGAGCCAACCTTCATGGAAGGTCACGGTCCCGTCATGGCGCTGCTCGATAATGATCTTGCCGCCCTGCTTCTTGGTCGTCTGGACGTATTCCCAGCACTGGAACCAGACGCCCCGTTCCAGAAGGACCACGCCAGTCCAGCCGCGCTGCCGGTAGCCTTCGGCTCGCTCGGTGATCGCGGCGTCCTGAGCCCCCCAGAACGCGGCGGCATCAGCAAAGACGGCCGCCTCACCGAACAGGTCCGCTGTCACCGCGCCGGTGTAACCGTCTAGGTCGAACAGCGCCTTGTCGGTGGTGATTGCACTCCCGCCGGTCACCCAGGCGCGGCAGGCCCGGCCCATCGGGGCGCGCTCGGTCTCGCTGTTCCAGAGCTTCAGCCAATCCGCCTGCTGGGCGGGCGTGGCCAGTGTCAGTGCCCGGACGGTTTCGCCGTCAATGTCTTCCTCCGCATAGAGCTTGCGGATCGGAGCGCTGAGCGCGGCCAGCGCCAGCACCCGGCGCACGTGCAGTTCGGTGACACCGAAGAAGCCCGCGATGTCCGCCACCGCTCTGGCTTCCTCATGCAGTTTCCGGAAGGCCGCGAACTGCTCCATTTCCGTGGCAGGCAGGCGGGCCACATTCTCGATGATCGAGGCTTCAATCGCAGAGGCCGCGTCCTCTTCCTGCATCACGGCGCAGGGCACCAGCGGATCGCTGCCGCTCTCCTTGGCGATCTGCTGGAGCGCAAGAACCGGCGCCGTCCGGCGACGACGCCATAGCCTTCACCTTCCCGCCGGACGAGCAGTGTCTGGCGGACACCCTTCTCACGGATGGACGGCAGGATGTCGGAGACATCCGGCGCCTTGCGGCCATGGCGCATGTTGAGTTTGGAAATGCTGAGCTTGCTGAGCTCGATATGGATCAGATCAGGTTGTGACATGGGGTAACTCCTCAGAATGGAAACAGGTGTGGGGGCGCAAGGGCAAGGCCCAGCCGCCACGGCGGCAGGTGCCAGTTGATCGGCACGAAAGGCGCGCCGAAGTAATCGAGCGAAGCATCCGCTGCGCTGGCGCCGAGATCGAAATCCCGGATCCTCACGTTCGGGCAGCGACCCTCAACCCAGATGGCCGTGACAAAGCCCTGCTCGATGTCGAGCGCCAGCGACGGGCGCGGGCCGAGCAAATGTTCGAAGATGTCCGGCATCACGCGCGCTCCAGAGTGTCGGCATGGCGGGCGAGCCGCGCGAGCGTTTCCCGGGCCACAGCGATGGCCTCCGGGAGCAGTTCGTTCGCGACCTTGTTGGGGTAGCTGTTATTCGTCCCCGGATAATTAGCCTCGATGCCCCATAGGCTCGCCGCATGCGGCGCGAGGTCTACGCCGTCGAGCGATACGCTGAGCACGATCCCGCAATAGAACCAGTCGCCCTTGCGCCAGCCTTCCATCACGGCTTCGGCCCTAGCCTGCGCCTCGGCGAACCGCTGCCGCAACCCATTGCCCGGTCCGATGAACCCCGGAGCGTTCGCATAGAGCGAGGGCCAGAAACCGTCCTGGCGCTGATCTGGTGCGTCCGGACAATCGTCAGGCACAACCTGCGCCAAGACGGTGAACGGCCCGGCTTCGCAGGTAATGACATCGCCGGGGCAGATAAAAGATGAGAAGCGGTCGGTGAACATCACTGCGCCCTCCCTCACCGCGACCAGAAGACGTGGACTTCGTCGAAGCCCGTCTGGAACACCATGATCTCGCCGTTCAGCGCCATGTCGCGGGCGAGTGCCTGCCAGTCGATATAGTAGCTGAGGCTCTCGGGAATCGCGGTGCCGAGTTCGGTGTGAAGCTCGTCGGCGAAGTCGGCGGCGCTGCGGTACTCGCCTGCATAGTCCTCGAACGCGGCACGTGCCTGTTCAAGGTCGCTGCCGTAGTGGCCATAGATGCGGGCAGCGAGTTCGCCATACTCGCCGATGAACTCGGCCAGCTCGCACACGGTCTCGAAAGAGGCGTATTCGGAAAGGTGCACACCTTCGAAGCCTTCATAATCGTGGATCGCCCATTCTTCGGCATCTGGCTCCGGGCTGGCGCGCAGCATCGCCGAAACGTCGCGCCAGATTTCGTCCGGCGTTGTGGCATCGATCCAACGCCCGTGCAGGCGTCCGTTGTTGTAAGCTGCAAGGCACGCCACGTAGATGCGTGGCCTATCCTGAAGGGTTGGCGCACCCGCAGTTCCAAGGGGTGCAACGGTCGTGGGTTGGTCAATCATGTCTGTCTCCTCTCGCCGCACCTGCGATGATCCTCCGCTGACGGGGGTGGGCGGCGAGAAGGCGCTTGGCCAGAGCGCACAAGGGCGCCGCGCAAGGGGAAGCTGTAGGTAGGACGCCTACGGATGGTTTAAGGTGATCAAGTCCCGCCCCCTTGCGCGACGACCGCGCTCTGGCAAACGCGCCGTCCGCCCACCGCCGGCTGTGGAGGAAATCCGTTGAGGCAGAGGAAGACCTGGGCAGGCCGAAGCCTCACGCTGGCGCCTGACAGGGTCTCGGGGGTCTGCCAGACAGCTCGCGCGTCGATCAGCCGCCCTGGCTGTCAACGCCTTCAGGCATATCGGACAGGTCGTCCGGTTCGTCCGCGCCCGCATTGAAGCGGACGGTTGTCACGCGCGCAGCGATTTCGTTGCAGAAGGTATCCAGAAGCATGCCCTTTCCGGCCGGCATGGCGATCACGTCTTGCCGGGCACCTTGAAGCTCAGCAGCGATCCTGTCGCAGAGCGCGACCACGCGGCGCAGAACCGCCGGTGCAGACAGGCCCGCCGCTTCTGCAAGACGCTGCCAATGGCGCCTGAATATGTACCTGCCCCGCCTCTGACCACCTACCGATTGTGCGTGGTTCTCGGTGATGTTGGCCCAGGCAAGGCCCGACATCAGATCATAGAGCGGCGCGAGTTCGACGCGGCCCGCTTGCAGCAGGACCGAGTAATTCTTCGCATGAGAGTCGACGTTACCGATGGCGATATTGAAGATGACAGCGTCGAGAAACCGGTTTGTGTCCCGGGCGGTCATGTGTTCGCGGATGAGGGCAAACATCTCGGCAAGTGACGGCCCCGGGATGCCGGTTTGGTTGTGTTCGTACTTGGCGCCGGGCGGACGGCCGAGGGCCTGGCAGAAGTCTTCCTGATGGATCCGGCGCACCGCGTCTTCATTCCGTACACGGTCGTATCGTGTGACGAGCAGATAGCTTCGATCGCCGGCAGTCCCGGTGGTAGCCTCAGCGACATTTAACCCGCAGCGGCGTGCGAGCTGCATGCAAAGCGCTTCGTTCTGGACGCTACCGGGGAGATTTGCATTGTCCGGCTTCAGGATATGGGTCGAGGCAGCTCCATTAACCGGGATCGCGAAGGCGTCGTTTTCGAACACGACGGGAAGTTTTTCCTGCGCGCCGGCAAGGCTCATGGCCACGCCTGCGTCGCCGACGAGGAAGGGCTTTGCGGGCAATTCGTTCAGGATACGCTCAAGCGCGGCTTCGTCCCGGATCGGCTCGTTCCGGGCGAGGCCGTCCGGCGCGCGGATCGACAGCGCTCCGGCAAGATCTCCCCCCGAGGCGGTGATGAGGGCCAGGACATCTTCGGCAGACGCCCCGAGTGCACGGGTTAGGGCGCGAAGAGGCGCGCCTTCAGGCAGGAGGTTCATGAGCCAGGGCAGAATGACGTCCGGTCCCCACTCCCGGGCTGAAAGCGGCATCGACAGGGACAGGGGAAAGTGAGCCGGGCTTTTCAGCCAGGCTGCGTCATAGACGAAGGCCGTTTCGCCCAGACGGGTCTCTATGGCCCCGGCAATGACGCCGTCTGCATACACATCTGGCATCAGGCGTCACGCGCGCCGGTGAGGCCTGACACGTCTTCCAGCCGCACGCCTGCAGCGCGCGCCGCCGCGAGCGCCTTGCCAAGCTGCGCCGTGGGCTTGCCCGCCTCAAGCTCAACAATGAACCTCTCGCCAACATTGACCGCGAGCGCAAGCTCGCGCTGCGTGATGCCAAGCGCCTTGCGGGCTGTCGCCACCAGCTGTCCGAACTCTTTGGCCGTTGTTATCATGCATCACCTTCCCGATCGGGAAGATATTGACAGGGAAGCGTTACCACAAGCCTAATTCTTCCCGATCGGTAAGAAATAGACTGATCCTCGGCCGAAACGAACCAATACTTCCCGATCGGTAAGATATGAGCGAAACAGGCCTTGCGTGGAGCCCACCTGGTGCAAACGGCGTTCGCGCGCCAGATGGCCCACTAGCGCTGCGCCCTCGACGCCCGGACGTATCCTTTAATTGCGATGAGCCGCTATTAAAGGATAAACCTGTCCACAGAAGGTCGGTCGCCTGTCGGCCCTAAGCGGCGCGCCCGCGACAGCATGCTGAACATGCGCCGTTCGGTTTGCATCTTGGCCTGACGGGCTCCCATGGCCCCGACGCTGCGGCACCGGCCTCTAAGGACTCGCGCGCCTTGCCCGAATCTTTCCATGACGGATGTGTCATGGCGCTACACATTCGCGATTTCCGTCAAAGCGACGCGGCAGGGCTCTCCCGGCTGAGCGAGACCGGGCACCTGCTCGGCGCCTTGCCCGCACGTGACGCTGGAGTGCATACCCTCGCCGGCCTCCGCGACGACCAACTCGCAGGCGCGATCTGGCTGAGCCTGGATGGCGAAACAGGCATGATCCCGGCCATTCTCGTGGTCCATACTTCCAGTTGGCAATCGGACGTGCGCGAACTCATTGCAGAAGCAAGCCTCTGGCATGCTTCACGCGGCGCAGCCCGCATCGCGCTCCCCATCATCCCGCAGGACAAGGATCTGCTTTCCGGACTGCTCGATATGCAGTTCAAGGCCGACGACCGCGCAGGGATTATGCAGCGGACAATGCAGGTTCGCAGCGCCGCCTGAACCCGGCTTCCGATCAAGCGCCCGCGACCCCTCTGGCCGCAATCGCTCAGATACCTTCAATCTCAACGACACCTGCGGACAGTGGGAAGTGCGCGGCGCGCGCGTCCGCCGGCGAGTCCCAGCCGCAGGGCCTCAAGACGAACAACCGGATCCTCAGTGAGCCTCGCCGGGCAGGCGGTCAGGCCGGACAGACCCGCGCGCCTGCGCGGGCGGACCGCGGAGAAGCTGGGACTTTTTCAGGCCAGAATACGCTGCGGGCCAACGTTCGCACCAAGAAGTTCCATCAAATATCCGCCGTCCTTCAAAGCCTCAGCCTTCCGAACCAGATACTTGAGCGTATCCTTCATCGAGCCCCGATCATCATTCCATTGCTCCGCGACCTTTTCCCTGCCGTAGATCGTCTCTGCGATCTCGCGCCGGTTCATGCCGCAGGCGATGCCATCGAGCGCGACGAGACCGTCACGCAGGATCTGGGTCGTCTTGGTCCAGAGGGGTTGGGAGAGATCAGGCCCGTCGCCATAGATTTCGAGGGCCGCCTTCTGGACCTTGAGCTTGCGCTCGTAGGCTGTGATGTCGGAGATTGTCAGTTTCATGCGCACAGGCTCGATCCCGATGAGCGACATACCTGTGCACCTGACCTGCACCACGCAGCCTTTGCCGCGCGTGAGCAGAAACTCCCTGCCTTGCGGATCAGTGATGTGGGTCATCTTGCAGAACGGCATGCTACGCTCCCAGATATCGCATGTCTGATCCGGCCCACGAGGGCTGCAATGGATTTCGACCTGGTCCGGGAACGCAGCACGGTTCCAGACGACATCCGCGTCAAAGCCATTCCTGTTCGGATCCGGCATGAGGACCAGCCCCCAGCGCTCAGCGAGTGTCTGAATCTTACGCGCCTTCAGTATACGGATGGGCGCGCAGGGCGCCATGCGCTCTGAGATGTCATCCTTGCCGCGCACGGACGCGTCCCGTCGGAACTCGTCATTGCGCCGCAGATATTCCCAGGCCCATCGATCCATGGAGAGCCGGGAGAGATAGTCGTACCCGGCAAGCATGCCGGGGGATTCAAGTGTGAAGGTCTTCATCGGCATTGCCTCCTCGGTGCAAGCCCAGCAAGAGTCGTTCCACTTAAACGATTTATGATTTCGCAACCCTAAGTGTTAATAGACTGCGCTGATTTGGTAACACCTGATCCGTCAACGCGCGGATAGCCGGAACCGCATTTACCAGGACGGCCATTTTGCACCCGTGTTCCGGGCATCGCGCCAGCCTGCACAAAATGGCCCGCGCTCCAACTCCCCTGAAGCGACCAATTCCGGAACAATTGCGACGAGAGATGAAGCCAGGCTTTGAGACCGATGACGGACATGACCGACACAGAAAGCACGGAGGGCCGGCTGAGCGCGATGCTGCGAACAGCCTTCTGCCCTGTGGTGCGCACTGCGCTCGAAGCGGAGACAACTATCGAAGTCATGGTCAATCCTGACGGGTCTGTCTGGATCGAAGAGGCCGGACGCGGACTGAACCCGACCGGCAATACGATCACCGCCGGCGACCGCGAACGGGTGATCCGGCTTGTCGCGTCCAGCCTTGCCGCGGGGACATCCTCAACCGCTTCAATTGTCTCAGCCGAGCTTCCGGGGACAGGCGAGCGCTTTGAAGGCGTCCTGCCGCCAGTGTCCGCGGCGCCGTGCTATTCGATCCGGAAACTCGCCCGCACGCCGTTTTCGCTGGCGGACTATGTCCGGCAAGGCGCGCTGTCCCCGGCGCTGGCGGGCGCGCTCAAGGCGCTTGTCGCAGAGCGCGCCAATATCGTCATCGCGGGCGGCACCTCCTCGGGCAAGACCAGCTTTGCCAATGCGCTGCTCGCCGAAGGTGGCTTCTGCGGCGAACGGATCGTCATCCTCGAGGATACGCGCGAGCTCACCTGCCTCGCCGCAAATCTCGTCGCCCTTCGAACCCAAGATGCGCGCGTGACGCTGCGCGACCTCGTGCGCTCGACGCTTCGCCTGCGTCCAGACCGGATCATTGTCGGCGAAGTCCGGGGGCCAGAAGCGCTTGACCTTCTCAAGGCCTGGAACACGGGCCATCCGGGCGGCCTCACAACACTGCATGCCAATTCCGCCCTCGGCGCGCTCAGCCGACTCGAACAGCTCGTCAGTGAAGCGACCGCCCGCGCGCCGTTTGAGCTGATTGCAGAAGCCGTCGACGTCATCGTGTTCATGAGCCGCGCCGGCGGCCAGCGCCGCGTCGAAGACGCGGTCCGCGTCCTTGAATTCACCGGTGAGGGCTACCGCACCGAGCCTGTGCTTTGCCGCTCCCTATCCCTCGTCAGCCAAGGAGATGCCTCATGACGAATTCCCGTTTACCACTCCTGACCCGTAGGGGCATCCAGGCCCTCAGCCTCGCGCTTGCGCTTGGGCTTGCCCTGCCGGCGCACGCTGCAGGAACCGGCATGCCCTGGGAAGGACCGCTCACGCAGATCCTTTCCTCGATCGAAGGGCCGGTCGCCCGTATCGTGGCGGTGATCATCATCACGCTCACCGGCCTCACGCTCGCCTTCGGCGAAACCTCCGGCGGCTTCCGCAAGCTCATCCAGATCGTCTTCGGCCTGTCTATCGCGTTTGCGGCGACGAGCTTCTTCCTGACCTTCTTCTCGTTTGGCGGCGGGGCGCTGATCTGATGATCGAGGGGTTCGAGGTTCCTTTGCACCGGTCCCTGACTGAGCCGGTCCTGATGGCCGGCGCGCCGCGGGGTCTCGCGATCTCGATCGGCACGCTCGCGGCGGCTGTGGGGCTTGGCCTGCAACTCTGGATCCCCGGCCTTCTCATCTGGCTTCTCGGGCATTCAGCGGCCGTCTTCCTCGCCCGCAGGGACCCGGACTTCACGGCGACGCTGATGCGCGCGCTCCGGCACAAGGAACATCTCTCATGCTGAACCTGCGCGAATACGCTGCTGCCCCGCGCCTGCTCGCCGACTACCTGCCCTGGGCGGCACTGGTGGCGCCAGGCGTTGTCCTCAACAAGGACGGCGCGTTCCAGACGACATTCCGCTATCGCGGCCCTGACCTCGAAAGCTCGACCGAGTCCGAACTGGTTGCTGTCACCGCGCGCCTCAACAATGCGATCCGCCGGTTCGGATCCGGCTGGGCGCTCTTCTTCGAAGCCGTGCGCGAGGAAGCTGGTGATTATCCGTCCTCGGACTTCTCCGACCCCGTCTCCTGGCTGATCGACGAGGAGCGCGCGGTAGCGGCCGAAGAAGCCGGATCAAGGTTCGAGAGCGCTTATTATCTCACCCTGCTCTGGCTGCCGCCGCCGGACACTAATGCCCGCGCAGAGAAGGCGCTGATCGAGCGGCCGGAGCGCCCCGATGGCGCAGGCTGGCGCGAACGCCTCCTTGTCTTCCAGCAGCAAGCCGAGCGCACCTTTGATCTCCTGTCGACGGCGCTGTCAGAAATCGCTCCGCTCTCGGACGAGGAGACACTGACTTATCTGCATGCCTGCATTTCGAGCCGGCGCCACAAGCTGGCCGCCCCGGAGATCCCTGTCTTCCTCGATGCGATCCTGGCAGACGAGCCTTTCACCGGCGGGCTCGAACCGATGATCGGAGACGCGCATCTGCGGGTTCTGACCATCCTCGGCTTTCCGGGATCGACCGTGCCGGGGCTCCTCGATGAGCTGAACAGGCAGGGCTTTGCCTATCGCTGGGCGACGCGGTTCATCGCCATGGACAAGGCGGAAGCCGAGAAAGTCCTCGGTCGGAAACGCCGGCACTGGTTTTCCAAACGCAAGTCGGTCGCCGCCGTCCTGCGCGAGACGATGTTCAACGAGCCCTCTGCGCTGCTCGATAGCGACGCAGACAACAAGGCGCTCGATGCGGACGCCGCGCTCCAGGAACTTGGCTCTGATCTCGTGGCCTATGGCTACGTGACCACGACCATCACGGTCGCCGATACCGATCCCCTTGTGGCGGATGAACGTGCCCGGCAGGCCGAGCGCATCATCAATGGCAAGGGGTTCACGGTGATCCGGGAATCCCTCAATGCGGTCGATGCCTGGCTCGGGAGCCTGCCCGGACATGTCTATGCCAATATCCGCCAGCCCATCCTCAACACGCTGAACCTCGCCCATATGGTGCCGCTCTCGGCGGTCTGGGCGGGTGAGCGCAAAAACCGGCATCTTGGCGCCCCGGCCCTCATCGAGGCGCGCACCGACGGCACAACCCCTTTCAGGCTGAACCTTCACGCCGGCGATGTCGGCCACACGCTGATCCTCGGGCCAACGGGCGCGGGCAAGTCGGTGCTGCTTTCGATGCTTGCGCTGCAATGGCAGCGCTATCCCGGCGCGCAGGTCTTCCTCTTTGACAAGGGACGCTCTGCCCGGGCGGCCGTCCTCGGCATGGGCGGCGTGCATCTCGATCTCGGCGGTGCCCGGCGCCCCCGGCTCCAGCCGCTGAAGGACATCGACCAACCAGCAGAGGCGAGTTTTGCAGCGGACTGGCTGGCAGGCCTGATTGCTGGCGAGGGCGTCAGCCTGACGCCCGAACTCAAGGCGCGTCTCTGGCAGGGCCTCACCTCGCTCGCATCAGCGCCGAAATCTGAACGTACACTGACGGGTCTTATCTTTCTGCTGCGGGACGACACGCTCAGGACCGCGCTGCATCCCTTCACGCTGGCGGGGCCCCATGGCCACCTGCTCGACGGGGACGAGGAAGACCTCTCCCTCGCCTCCGTCACCTGCTTCGAAATGGAAGAGCTGATGCAGCAGGGCGCGGCGGCGACAGCCGTGCTCACCTATCTCTTCCACCGGCTCGAGGCGCGCTTTGACGGGCGCCCTACGCTGCTGATGCTGGATGAGGCCTGGCTGTTCCTGGATGCGCCGGTCTTTGCGGCACGCCTGCGAGACTGGCTCAAGACCCTGCGCAAGAAGAACGTGGCGGTCGTGTTTGCAACGCAGTCGCTTTCCGACATCAGCGCAAGCGCGATCGCCCCGGCCATCCTGGAAAGCTGCCTGACCCGGATATTCCTGGCGAATGAACGCGCGCAGGAGCCGGCGCTGCGAGAGACCTATGAACGGTTCGGGCTGAACACGCGCCAGATTGAGATCATCGCGCGGGCCACGCCGAAGCGGGATTACTACTTCCAGTCCCCGAAAGGCTCCCGCCAGTTTGACCTGAGCCTTGGCCCGGTCGCGCTCGCTTTCGCGGCCGCCGGCACGCCGGAAGACCAGGCCACGCTCGACCGTGTCATGGCGGAAACCGAGGGCGAAGGCTTTGCCCAGACCTGGCTCCATGAAAAGGGCCTCGCCTGGGCGGCGGACCTGCTCGCCCGCTGGCCGGGCTATTCCTCCGCCGAGCACGCCCCAAGCCCAACCTTCCGTCCACAGATCCTCGCTGCCGAATGAGCCGCCCCATGCGCCGCCGACTTGCCTGCCTGCTGATCACCACGCTGCCACTGGTCGCCGTGCCGGTGACTGGCCTCGTCGCGCCGCCCGCCGTGGCGCAGTTGGCTGTCTATGATCCCGCAAACCATGCCCAGAACATCCTGCAGGCTGTCCGCGCGCTGCAGGAACTCGAAGGCCAGGTCCAGCAGCTCGCGCATGAGATCGAGATGCTGGAGAACATGGCCCGCAATCTCGAAACCCTCCCCGTCTCCGTCGCTGAAAGCATCATCGGCCAGCGGATCCTCCGCATCCAGGACCTGCTGCGCCGCGCTCAGGGCATCGGCTACTCGGTCGACGAAATCGAACGCGACTATGAGACGGCCTATCCAGAGGCGTACGGGACCGCGACGCCGAACGCGGTGCTTGTCGAGGATGCCCGCACCCGCTGGCGTCAGTCCCGCGACGCATTCCGCGAGACGCTGACGGTCTCGGCCGCCGCGCTCGAAGACAACGAGACCGACGCGGGCGCGATCCGCAGCCTCGTGACCCAAAGCCAGGACGCGGTCGGCGCGCTGCAGGCCGCGCAGGCCGGCAATGAGCTCTCCGCGATGACGGCGCAGCAGCTGATGCAGATCGAAGCGATGCTGGCCGCCCAGCACCGTGCCGAGGCGCTGGAAGAAGCCCGCAAGCTTGCGGAAGCGGAGCGTGGCCGTGCCCGCCTGCAAAGCTTCCTGGGGACCGGAGAGTAACGCGCCATGGAAGAGATGGACGTCATCGACCGGTTCCTGGAGACCTTCATCCGCTACATCGATAGCGGGTTCGGGCTCCTGCAGGGCGATGTCGCGTATCTTACCTCCACGCTGATCGTCATCGACATCACGCTGGCGGGCCTGTTCTGGGCCCTCTCACAGAACGCTGATGTGATCGCGGGACTGATCAAGAAAGTCCTCTATGTCGGCTTCTTCGCGTTCCTGCTCGGCAACTTCGCCGGGCTCTCGCAGATCATCTTCGACAGCTTTGCCGGGCTCGGCCTGAAGGCAGGCTCGAGCCTGATCACTGCCGGGGACCTGATGCGACCGGGTTATATCGCGGGCGTCGGGTATGGCGCCGCGCTGCCGCTGCTGGAAGAGGCCGGCGAGCTGATGGGACCGATCGCCTTCTTCGAGAACTTCGTCCTGATCATGGTCCTTCTCGTGGCCTGGGCGACCATACTCGTCGCCTTCTTCGTGCTCGCGGTACAGCTGTTCGTGGCAATCCTCGAGTTCAAGCTAACGACGCTGGCTGGGTTCGTACTCGTGCCGTTCGCGCTCTGGAACAAGACCTCGTTCCTCGCCGAGCGCGTGCTGGGCAATGTAATCACGTCCGGCCTGAAGCTCATGGTGCTGGCCATCATCATCGGCATCGGCTCGACGCTGTTCTCGACCATCACCGAGGCGTTCGCCGGCACTGAGGACGTCACGCTCGCTGAAGTCATGGGCACCGTGCTCGCCGCGACCGTCTTCCTCTGGATGGGCGTGTTCGGCCCCGGCATGGCGTCGGGCCTCATCACCGGCGCGCCTCAGCTCGGTGCTGGCTCGGCGATCGGCGCCGCTGCAGGCGTGGCAGCTGGCACGGTTGCGGCTGGCCTTGGCGCCAAGGCTGCGCTGGGCGCCGCCGCAGGCGGCGCGGCAAGCGCCGTCAAGGCGGGCGCCTCGATGGCAGGCGGTGCGCGCACCGCGTTCGATCTTGGATCAACGGCTTCCGGAAAGTCCGGCGCTGCTGGCTTGGCCGCGGGACTTGGCGGCGTCGCCCAGGCGGCCGGGGACACCGTCGCCGCGGGGGCGGGGGGGGGGGGGGGGGGGGGGGGGGGGGGGGGGGCGCGGCGCGCGGCACGTTCGAATCCACCGGCGGGTCAAGCTCATCGCCTTCAGAGAGCCCCTCCTCCTCCACGCCCGAGAAAAGCCCTGGCTGGGCGCGCGGCATGCGCGCCTCCCAGCGCCTCGGCGAGGCCCGCCAGCTCGCAATGCACAGCCTGCGCGACGGTGATCGCGGCTCCACCGGCGCGGCCCCCTCCCTGAAAGACAAGGACGAGTAACCTCATGCGCTTCAAACGCCCCGCTGCTCATTATGGCACCTCCCCTTACCCCGAGACGCCTTACCAGAAAGCCGGACAGGTCTGGGATGAGCGGATCGGCTCCGCCCGGGTTCAGGCGAAGAACTGGCGGCTGATGGCGCTCGGCTGTCTCACCCTCTCGTTTGCAACGTCCGGCGCGCTGATCTGGCGGAGCCTGCAGTCGACGGTGACGCCCTATGTCGTCGAAGTTGACGAGACCGGCGCGGCGAAGGCCATCGGCCCTGCAACCGAGACCTACACGCCGTCCGACGCGCAGATCGCGCACCATCTTGCCGGGTTCATCACATATGTCCGCAGCCTGTCGATCGATCCCGTTGTTGTTCGCGAGAACTGGCTGAAGGCCTACACCTTCGCCGGACCTGCGGCCGCCACAACGCTCTCAGAGTATGCCCGCGAGCATGACCCGTTTGCCGCGATTGGCCGGCGCTCGCGCACGGTGGATGTCGTCAGCATCGTCCGCGTCTCGGGCGAAAGCTTCCAGGGCCGCTGGATCGAGAAGACCTATGAGGGCGGCGCGCTCACCGGCGCAAAGCGGTTCACCGGCGTTTTCACGATCACGCTCCAGCCGCCAAAGGATGCTGAGACCCTGCGCGCCAACCCCCTCGGCCTTTATGTCCGCTCGCTCAGCTGGAGCGAAGACCTTGTCACAGGAGAAAGACAATGACCCGGTTCCTGCTCGCCTCTTCGGCCACCGCCCTACTCGCGGCCTGTGCCACCTCGCCGCCACCCGAGCCGCTAATCGATAGTGGCGATTTCATCGCGGCAATTCCATTGGAAGAGCCGAAGCCCGAACGCGTCGAGATTGTCGAAACAGCGATCGCGCTGCCGCTGCCCGGCAAGCTCAAGCCGACCCCGCCGGAGGCTGAAACAAAGCCCCCACAAAGCCCGGCAGCCACCATCAGGGATGGCCGCGCCGGTGCCGTGATCGAGCCTTCCTCGGAAGGTTTCGTCAACGCCGTCCAGATCTATCCTTATACGGAAGGCGCCCTCTACCGCCTCTACGCGAGCCCCGGCCAGGTCACGGATATCGCGCTCCAGCCGGGAGAAAGCCTCGTGTCGGTTTCGGCGGGTGACACGGTGCGCTGGGTGGTCGGAGACACCGCGTCTGGTTCCGGCAGCACCGCCCGGGCGCATATCCTGGTCAAGCCGGTGCAAGCGGGCCTCCGCACCAACCTGATGATCGCGACCGACCGGCGGACCTATCACCTGGAACTGGAATCGACCGTCCGGCACTTACATGGCCGCGCTCTCCTGGCGCTATCCGCAGGATGAGCTTGCGGGCCTCGCGGCCCGCAACACGAGCGCTGCCGCAGAGGGGACGCCATCTCGGTCAAACGCGGCCTCAACCTCGAGACCCTGAACTTCGACTACCGGGTCTCAGGGGACACGCCGGACTGGAAACCGGTCCGCGTGTTCGATGACGGGCGCCAGGTGTTCATCCAGATGCCGGCGTCGATTTCTGCCTCCGAGATGCCGCCGCTGTTCGTGCTGGGCACCAGCGGAGAGGCCGAACTCGTCAACTACCGGGTCAGAGGCAGCTACTACATCGTCGACCGGCTGTTTGGCGCGGCAGAGCTGCGCCACGGGACAAGGCCCCAGACAGTCGTGCGAATTTCTAAAGTAAGCGCGGCGCAAAGGTCGCGTTGGTTCGGGGGTTGAGCCGATGACCGAGCCTCCCCCATTCAAGGAAGCAGCGCGGCAGCTGCAGATCCGCTCGGCGCCGAAGCCCGCCACGCGGATCAACCGCAAACTCCTCATGGCCGGCGCAGGCCTCGGCGCGCTGGGCCTCTTTGCGGCAACTTCGATTGCGCTCGCGCCGCCGCGCGCCGCAGAGCCCGCCTCGCAGGAAGAGCTTGTCACGACCGGCAAGCGGAAGCCGGATGGGTTCTCGGCGTTGCCCGCGGACTATACGGCGCTCGCGGATGTGCCGGTGCTCGGGGCGCCGCTGTCCGGCGACCTCGGCTCGACCATTCTGGCGACCGAGCAGGCCTACGGTATCGAAACAGAGTTCCAGACCGAGTATCGGGCGGATTTTCGCACGCGTCCGGAAGACGAAGCTGTCCGAACCGCGCGGCTTGAAGCCGCCGCCCAAGCTGAAGAAGCCGCCCGCGCGCCAATCCTGTTCTGCCTCGGCGGGGCCGGAGCGCCGCCAAGCTCCAAGCAGGGAGCGCAGGAATCCGGCTTCGATCTGGCATCGGAGCTCCTTGCGCTCAACCGGCAGTCCCCGAACGCCGCGCCAAGCCCCGAACCAGAGCCGAACCTCCAGTCCCGCAAGGCCGCGTTTGCCCGGGAACCGATGTCCAGCCCGGTCTACAATCCGGACCGGGTGCAGGACCCTCTGTCGCCCTACCAGCTGATGGCAGGCGCGCTGATCCCCGCGAGCCTGATCACGGGCATCAACTCCGATCTTCCGGGCACGGTGATCGCGCAGGTCACGCAGAACGTCTACGACACGGTGCGCGGTCAGCATCTCCTGATCCCGCAGGGCAGCCGCCTGATCGGGCGCTACCAGTCCGAGATCTCGTTCGGCCAGGACCGCGCCCTCGTCGTCTGGGACCGTATCCTGATGCCCGATGGCAGCTCGATCACGATTTCTGAGCCCGGCAGCGATGCCTCAGGCTATGCGGGCCTCAAAGACCGCACCGATCATCACTGGGACAAGGTGTTTGCGGCGGCCGGTCTCGCCACGCTACTTGGCATCGGTGCGGAGCTCGGTCCCGGCGAGGACGGCGACATCGAACGCGCGATCCGCCGCGGGACCACCGACACGATCAACGAAGCCGGGCAGAGGACCGTCGACCGCAGTCTCGGCGTCCAGCCTTCGATCACGATCCGGCCTGGCTGGCCGGTGCGTGTCATCGTGACCAGGGATCTCGTCCTTCGTCCTTTCAAGGACACAGCCCCATGAACCTCCGCCTTGCAAAACTTGCTGACCGCACGCCGGTCCGACTCACCCTCGCACTTGATCCCGACACCGCCGCCGCGCTGCAGGATTATGCGGCGGTCTACCAAGAGACTTATGGCGAAGCCGAGCGCAGCGAAACGCTCGCCGCCGCCATGATCGAGATGTTCCTGGCGTCAGATGCCGGGTTCAGACGGGCCCGGAAGGCCCTGCCCACCAATGCCAGCAAAGGAGACTGACTCATGGCACAGATCGGCGCATTTACACTGAAGGACGGAGCCTGGACCGGGACCATCCGTACCATGACCATCAATGTCAAAGCCCAGCTTGTACCCAACAAGGACAAGGCAAACGGTGCGCCGGACTTTCGGCTTTACGCAGGCGGCGCTGAACTCGGCGCAGCCTGGCATCAAGAGTCCAAGGATGGCGAAACACCGTTCCTCGCTGTCAAACTCGATGACCCGAGCTTTGCCCAGCCGATGCGCGCAGCCTTCTTCGAGAACGCGAAGGAAGGCACCGGCGTCCTCGTTTGGAACCGTCCGAAACAATAGTGAAGAGCGGCAGCCGCGTCGTCTGCCTCGCAGAGTTATCACAGAGCGAAAGCATCGCGCGGAGGCCTTAAACGCGCTTTTGCCGGAAGGCGCCTTGACCGGGAACTGTCAGCCGGGAAGTGACGCTTGCCGGCGCGCCATCAGGACTTGGAGCAATGTCAAAAGATGAGAAGCCGAATCCATGACACCGATTTTGCCAACGAAACAAACTGGCTGACGCCGAAACAGTGCTCAGAACTGACAGGATGGTCGCTTGCTGGGCTGGAAAAGCGTCGCGCGCGCGGACAATGGCCACCTTATTCTGTTCGCGCGGGCCGCCCCCGATATCCCGGCGACTATATCCGGCAAAAATTCGCAGAGGCAGTTGTGACGAATACAGTTCAGGCTTCGGCCTTGAATGAGGCATTCCAGCGCAGCTAACGACCTCGAGGGCACTCAGCCATTGATTGATCAATCGGCAAAACCTGTCGATCGAGCCTCCAGACGCATGGCGCACTTTAACAACCATGCTGCGCGCGCTCGTCAGAATGCAGCACCATTGCCGCCTCCTTACTTTCGGCCTCAGTTACCTCAGCCAACTGGCAAATTCCCAGACCGAGACTTCAGTGGTTGAATCGGCCGATTTTAAGATTCAAAAATGACAAATCGCGATACCAATAACCATTTATTGATATTATCGCTAAATATGTTAATTTGAAATAGGCATTCACAGATTCGGACCCAAGGATAATCGATATGGAGCATTTCGCGGTCGTACAAAGCATTATCAAAGCCGCCTTGGCCGGAGATGAAGCAGGAGTGCGCAAGCAAGTGAATCGCCTAGAGGCCCGGTTGAGTAAAGCAGGCGCTAACAACGAGGTGGCTGCAATCGAGCGGCTTTTGAATACTTCGACTGAAGTGAAACATCTGGCCCCCAGCCAGGTAGAAGTCTCGCGTGTGCTCATTACGGGGGAGAAGCTGACCCCAGAAATCCATCCGCCTATAGACCGGGAAACCGGAGCCCAGCTGTGCCTTATTGAGTTTCCGGGTCAAAGAACGCCCAAGCCGGTTTATGGCCAATCAGCTCAAGAAACGATCGATGGGCTGCTCGCTGAATGGCGCAATAGTTCAGCACTCATGTCAGTCGGCGTCGAGCCGACGCGGTCTCTATTGATCTACGGTCCGCCGGGCACGGGAAAGACAATCTCAGCGCACTATATCGCCGAGCAGCTCGGGCTGCCACTTGTCACAGCCCGAATAGACGGGTTGATCTCGTCTTTCCTTGGCACCACGGCACGTAACATCGCGAACCTGTTCGATTTTGCCAATCGTTACGCCTGCGTCCTCTTGCTCGACGAGTTCGATGCCCTTGCCAAACTTCGGGACGATCCGCACGAAGTGGGAGAGATAAAGCGGGTGGTGAATACGCTTCTCCAAAATCTCGACCGGCGGCGGCATTTCGGGGTAACAATTGCCATCACCAACCATGATAGGCTGCTGGATCCGGCTGTTTGGCGGCGCTTCGAAACTCAATTGCACGTTTCCGAACCGGAATTCGCAGCCCGCGAAGCATTGATCAGACGCTTTCTTGCACCGATCGAAGTCGAGGACTCGACAGTCCGGATTTTCTCTTACTGCCTGCCGGGACGATCCGGCGCAGATCTTGAGCGTATTTGCCGGGCAGTCAAGCGAACCATAGCAATGGCCGATAAAGCTCCCGACCCATCAAACCTGTTCAGTTCACTGAGCAGCGTCCTGGGGCGTATGCCGCAACTCGATCACATCCCAGCCCGGGTTCTTGCGACTGACCCAAAAGCCTTCGTAAGCCTAATCGCAAATGATCCCGATATCGGCCTAGATCAGAAACAAATCGGTCATGCCACCGGGACATCGCAAAGCCAGGTCAGCGCACTCAAGCAAAAAATGCTGCACAAGGACGTAATAGAGGCGACCCATGCCCAATAATCCGGTCCAGATTGTTCTGAATGACACCGACTTTCATGCAATGCCTGATCCGGGCCAGCCGCCAAGGCCGAAAGATTTTTTCGCCAATGCGGACCGGGAGTTCATCGCGCACCGCAAACGCTTAGCAACCGATGTCCAACGAATTATTGAAGAAGTGGAGAATAGCGCATTTGGACCTGCCACCTACCTTAAGGTCCGAATGCGCACCGAAGCCCTCGCGAAATCATATCGCCCGGTCTATGCGCTATTCAAGCCCGATCAGTTTCCTTGCGTTGGCGCAGAGGCGGTTGGAACACTGTTCTTCAGGGCTCCACTGATTTACCTCCGTGGACTGAAAGCTCGCATTGAAGAGGCTGAAGACGAGGTCCGGACAGTATTCCGTCAAAGCGATGGAGCCCCTTATCCAGCGCCCACGGTGAGGCGAGCAGAGGTTGGGGCAATCGAGTCCATCTCGATCGTGGCTCCGTCAGAGAAACGCAACTTTTCAACTTCAGCCGCCATGGACATGTTTGCCGATCCCTCGACGGTATCGGGCTATCAAATTGACCTCTTCGAGGCGCTTGAACCGGAAGAAATCGCGGCCGATGCGACAGGACGCACTGAGCTCTATCGCTCCTTGGTAAAATTGCTGGTCTCATTCGGCCCTGGCACAAGAACATTGCTTTCGATGCGACTAGCGAGAATGCCTGTCCTTGAATTCCAACTCACACAAAGTGATGCCGAGGCGATCGTTGATAACCGCCTTGGGCTTGTTCGGACCGACATTGCCCCCAGCGCAGTTCCCACTTTGATCGACAGAAATGCTGACCGCCATGAAGCCGCCCTCAGCGCTTTGCAGCGCCACCCGCTTGTGCGAGCGATCCGGCCACCGATCAGATTGCAGCTCGTTGATGAGGAAATGGCAGTTCCGGAAGGTAAGGCAACCACAAAAACTGCGCCTATCCCTCTGCCCCTCCCCTCCCAAGACGCTCGCTATCCTATCGTGGGCGTGATCGATTCGGGAATTGCGCCAATTCTTGATGAGTGGGTCGTTGACCGGTTCGATTTTCTCGACACTGACGACTATGACGCCCTACACGGGACCATGGTGGCAGGCCTCATTACGGTGGGCCAGCAGATCAATGGACCAGACGTCGCACGCGAGCGCGACGGCTGCCAAATTGTGGACATTCCGCTGTATCCCAACGGCGACTTTCTCGCACAGTATCCGAATGGCTTTTCCGAATTCCTGTCTGAAGTGGAGCAAGCTGTCTCGGAGGCTCGTGAAAAACACGGAGTGCGCATCTTTAATCTATCCATCAATGCAACGGCACCCGTCGAACGGTATACATATAGTACCTATGCAGCGGAACTCGATCGTATCGCGGACACCTATGACGTCGTTTTCGTCAATTCCGCCGGTAACCTCAAACATGCGGATGCGCGTGCTCCCTGGCCCACCAAACCTAATGACGTCATAAAATATTTTGCGAACCGCACATCGTCAGACACAATATTGAAGCCGGCCGAAAGCGTGCGTTCTATTTCCGTGGGCGCACTGAATCCCCTTACAGATGACAAACGACATATTACCGGTGCACCTACGGTCTACACGCGGCGGGGACCAGGACTGCAAGTAGGGATCAAGCCTGACCTTGCCGCTTACGGTGGCGCAGGGATCAGCACACCAGGCGCAAAGACGGGCCTTACATCTATCGATCAAGACGGCGTACCCATCCCGGTGATCGGCACGAGTTTTGCTGCCCCACTGGTCGCCCGAAGCCTCGCAGGGTTGGACGCAGCGACTTCAGGCGGGCTCACCTCCGAAGCACTCCGCGCCATGTTGATACATAATGCAGCAATGCCGGATCCATTGACCAAGCGTGGTCTCAAGGACCTTGCGCGCCAATTCGCCGGGTTCGGTCAACCGGTTTCAGCGCAAGACATGTTGGAGACCGGGGACAATGAAATCACACTCCTCTTCCAAAGCCGCCTCCAAATCGGTGAGAAAAAGCCGGTGATCCTCAGATTCCCGTTTACCTGGCCGCAAAGTCTTGTGGCAGGGGGCAAGTGTTCAGGCCGCGCCCGCATCACACTTGTCTATGCGCCGCCGCTGGATCCTGCGTTCGGCGCAGAATTTGTTCGGGTTAATCTTGAGGCGAGCTTGAAGCAGCGTCAGACTGAAAATGCCAAAGATGGATCCGCCCATTTCACGACACAGATAGACGCGAAGTTTCTGCCCAAGAAGGCCAATCTCGCGATTCCGGAAAAGGCCCTGATTGATCACGGCCTGAAATGGTGGCCAGTGAAACAGTACGCGAAGTCCTATGAGAACCATGGCGCATCATCGGAGTGGCGACTTGAAGTCACAAGCCTCGTCCGGGCTGAAACGACTTTCCCTGCTGAAGGCGTTCCTTTCGCCGTACTGCTCACGATCGATGACCCGAGTGGTGCAGCGCCAGTCTACAGGGAGATGCAGCAGGCCTTGCAGGCCAGCCGCGCCAATACCCAGGCACTTCAAACCGTATTCCGAGTACGGCCGC
Organism: Acidobacteriota bacterium; assembly: GCA_016712445.1. NCBI lineage: Bacteria > Pseudomonadati > Acidobacteriota > Acidobacteriota bacterium. The sequence continues at coordinate 23,628 of JADJRB010000010.1, forward strand.
GGCGATAACGCGGGCCACTATATCGCGGGTTCATTCAAATTCATTGCTTTGGGCCGTGGTTCAACACCGAACTTTCCAGCCGGGAGGCCGGGGCGAGGCTGAGACAATTGTGAACTGGGTTTGTCATCATATCGGTTGCACGATGACAGGAGCCTCGTTATCCCAGCTACACTACAACTCAGACGGTGGCCCATAGGTGGCTTGGCGTGTGAGGGGTTAGCAAGCGGCGGCCTTCCAAGCCACTTAATGCTTTGTATTTATAGGGGTCTTGCGGCAGGACCACACCGAAGACGCATCTGGTTTGGGACCAGAGGGTCGGAGGTTCGAATCCTCTCGCTCCGACCAAAGTTCCAATCGGGGTCGGAGACACGGCAAACATGGAAGCGCGCATCTACCAGCCGGCAAAAAGTGCCATGCAATCAGGGCGCGGCAACACCAAGGACTGGGTGCTGGAGTTCGTGAACCCCGACGCCCGGCGCCGCGTAGATCCGCTCATGGGCTGGACCGGTATCGATGACATGTCCGGCCAGGTCCGCCTGCGCTTCGAAACCCGCGAACAGGCCATCGCCTATGCCGAGCGCGAAGGCCTGAACTTCACGGTCGAGGAGCCCCGCGAAAGAAAGCGCCTCATCAAGTCGTATTCGGAGAATTTCTCCGCCGCGCGCAAACAGCCGTGGACACACTGACGGCCCGCGCGTTACTCCGGCCTCAAGACTCCGTAGCTCAGCTGGATAGAGCGCTCGCCTTCTAAGCGAGTGGTCGCAGGTTCAAATCCTGCCGGGGTCGCCAACGCCCGGGTTCCTGCCCCCTCCGCAGGTCCCTGCGAAGACAGGGACCCAGCGCACCTAAAACTCTTCCTACCGCTTCCTCTGGACCCCTGCCTGCGCAGGGGTCTGCGGAGCTTGGTGCTTGTCCGCAAATCACAAAAGGAAACGCCTAGAACTTGAATCCGCCCGTCACCAGCCGGTCATACCGGCCCTGCGTCATCGGCACATACCGCGCCTCTTCCGGGTCCAGCATCCACAGCGGATCGCTCACCTTGTCGGGGTCAAACCCGTCCGCCACCAGCTCCACCTTGCGATACTTGAACGTGCCCGTGGTCTCCGCTTCCGGCTGCACACGGATGAAGATCGGCACGGCATAGCTCGGCAGCTTCGCCGCGAGTTTCCCGTAGAGCGCGCCGAAATCGATCTCGCCCTCCGCCGTCACTGCCGCCATGCCGGCCTTTCCGTCCGTGCCCGGAATATGCACGCCATACACGTTCGCCGTCTTGATGCCGTCGATGCGCGACAGCGCCTCGCCCACCTCGTTGGTCGAGACGTTCTCGCCCTTCCAGCGGAAAGTGTCACCGATCCGGTCGACGAAATAGATATAGCCGTCCTTGTCCTTGCGCAGGAGGTCGCCCGTGCGGAACCACAGGTCGCCCTTCTCGAACACATCGCGCAGCAGCTTCTTCTCGGTCGCCTTCTGGTCGTTATAGCCCTCGAACCGCTGGCGCACATCGTCGCCGATCTGGCCCAGCGCCTCGCCCGGCTCATCCACATCCGCCCGGATGCACAGCCCGTCCGCCCCGCGCACCGGCTGCTCGTTCTCGATGTCGAATTTCACGAAGGCGATATGCTTGAACTGGCTCTCCAGCCAGCCCGGAATGCGCCCCACAGCGCCCACCTTGCCGTCAAAGTTCAGGAAGCTGACATTGCCCTCTGTCGAACCGTAGAACTCGCACAGGTGCGGAATGTTGAACCGGTCCAGGAAAGCCTGCCACACTTCCGGCCGCAGGCCGTTTCCGAAACCCGTCCGTATGCGGTGCGCCCGCTCCTTCGGATGCGGCGGCGTGTTCAGCAGGTAGCGGCACAGCTCGCCGATATATACGATCGCGGTCGCGCCCTCCGCCGTCGCCTCGTCCCAGAACGCGCTCGCCGAGAACTTCCGCCGCACGATCGCCGTCGCCCCGGTCATCAGCGCAATGCCGATCCCGCACAGCCCGCCCGTGCCATGATACAGCGGCAGCGTGATATACACCTTGTCCTTCGGCGTGATCCGGCACGGCGCGATGAAGCTGCGCATCATGCCCTGCGTGCGCGCCTGCGTCAGCCGCGCCGCCTTCGGCAGGCCGGTCGTGCCGGAGGTATAGACATACAGGCACATGTCCTTGCCGAGCAGGCCCGCGCGGTGCGAGCGGTCCGGCCGCTTGTCGGAGAACGCCTCCAGCGCGCCGCCGAGGTCCGCGCCCAGCTTGCCGCCCAGCGTCCACACCGGCGGCGATCCCTTGATCAGCGCCATCGCGCCGCGCACCGCCTCGTCCTGCTCCGCGCCCGTCACGATCAACTTGGTCTCCGCGATGTTCACGCAGTGCGCCAGCGCGTCGCCTTCCAGGTTGTGATTGATCAGTGCCGTGACGAGTCCGACCTTGGAAAAGCCGGCCCAGGCCGCGACGTATTCCGGCCGGTTCTCCATGAACAGCGAGATACAGTCCCCCGCCTTCAGCCCCTGCGCGATCGCCCAGTTGGCAAACCGGCTCGCCAGCGCGTCAAACTCCGCATAAGTCGTCGACTTACCCTCGAACCGGAACGCGATATTGCGCGGAAACGCATCCACCGCCCGCTCGAAATCGTCCGCCACGAGGAAAGCCGAGTCCGGCGAAATCTCGCCGGTCCACTTCTTCAGGCGCTGCGCGTCCAGGAAGAACTGGACCTCGCGCGAAAGTATGGCGATAGGATTCATGTGCGGCGCCTCCGCCCGGAGAGGGTCGTTGAAAAGTTCAGGAATGCAATGCGCCATGACAAAGGCGTTTCGCCGGCCTTGTCAAAGAAAACCGGCGCGATCTGGCGATTGCCTTGCCTCGCGTGACGGCATATTGCTGCGCCGCACAACGATAAAAAGAGGACGCCCGCGATGGCCATCGATCCAGTCGGAGACCTGCTCACCCTGCTCGACATCGAGCGCCTTGAACTCGACCTGTTCCGCGGCCAGAGCCCGGACGAGGAAGAAAGCCAGCGCGTCTTCGGCGGCCAGGTCATCGCGCAGGCGCTCGTCGCCGCGTATCGCACCGTGCCGGACGACCGCACCTGCCACTCGCTGCACGGCTACTTCATCCGCCCCGGCGATCCGAAAGTGCCGATCATCTACCAGGTCGACCATGCCCGTGACGGCGGCAGCTTCACCACCCGCCGCGTCGTCGCCGTCCAGCACGGCAAGCAGATCTTCAACCTCGCGGCCAGCTTCCATGTCGTCGAGGAAAGCTGGCACCACCAGCACGAGATGCCGCAGGTCATCGGCCCGGACGAGGTCGAGGACCGCACCGAATGGCGCCGCCGCTTCGCCGAGAAACTCCCCGAGCGCCACCGCGGCCATTTCCTCCGTCCACGGCCGGTCGAGATGCGCGAGATCGAGCCGCTGCACCCGCTCAAGCCCGCCGTCACCAGCGATCGCCACGATCTCTGGTTCCGCGTCGCCCGCCCGATCGACGAAGCGCCCTGGCTGCACCACTGCCTGCTCGCCTATGCCTCCGACATGGCCCTCCTCGGCACCGGCAACCGCCCGCACGGCATCAGCTGGATGACCGGCGAGTTGATGTCGGCCAGCCTCGACCACGCGATGTGGTTCCACGCACCGCTGAAGTTCGACGACTGGCACCTCTACTCGATGGACAGCCCCTATGCCGGCGGCGGGCGCAGCTTCAACCGCGGCATGGTGTTCGACGCCAACGGCCGCCTCGTCGCCTCCGTCGCGCAGGAAGGCCTGATGCGCAAGGTCGTCCGCAAGCCGAAACCGGAGTAACCCACCTTACCCCTCTCCCGCGCGCGGGAGAGGCTGCGAGGAGCGAGCATTTGCCTTGCAAATGCCCCGAGCAGACCCGCGCCGAAGGCGTGGGGGGGTGAGGGCCTGCCTTACGCAACCTTTTCCAAAATTATTCTCTCTAAAATTCAAACCACTACAAGAATTCCACAGGCACTTACGCAACACCTCCAGACCTGTGCGATACTCCGCACATGTCGCAAACCCCTCCTCCTCCGGACGAAACCACCAGCAGCCTCGTCTCGCGCACCCGCGAACTGGTCGCCGGCCTTGTCGCATTCGTCTTCAATGTCCTGCACGATGCCCCGCCCGGCCCGATGACCCTTGCGCAAATCCGCCTTTTCCTCCGTACCGTGATCAAGCCCGGCGAAGCCCTCATCCGCCGCGCCATCTACCTGCTCGCCGCAAAACTGCCTACACCAGCGCCGCGCGCAGCCACTGTCCGCGCCGCCGCACCCGTGCGCACGCCTCAAACGCAAACACCCCGACGCCTCATCCCCGCCTTCCGCCTCACCGAACCCGCGGGCCTCGCCCGCCCCGGCAAGCCCGGCCAGGCTCCGCCGCCCCGCACCGGCGCCGCGCCAGACGTCTACGCCCTCTCGGAAAAATTCGTGCGCCGCCTCGCCGCGCTCCAGGCCGCCTGCGCCGACCCGGACAAGTTCGCCCGCCTGCTGCGCCGCCGTCTCGCCCGCCGCCGCCTGCCCGCCTTGCCGCTCGCTCTGCGCCCACCCTCCGGCATCACGCAAAGCCGCAGCCCGGAAACGAAATCCCTCTATGCCAGCCTCGCCCAGGCCGCGAACGCCGCCTGGCCAAAGCTACGCAACACTTCCTGATCCGCCTACAGATTAAATTAAAATCGCCGGAAGACCCGAAGGGTCTCTCCGGACACAAGCGCTGCCCCCCACGCCTCGGGCACGCCAACCCCTCTCCCGCGCGCGGGAGAGGAGGGACCCATTGCGAAGCAATGGGAGGTGAGGGCCTTTCTTGTCTGGCTGTGCGCCTTAAGTCACCGAGCCGTAATCCGCCCCGGCCGCCGCAAACCAGTCGCGCCAGAACATCTTCACGTCGCCCAGCGGCAGCGCATATTGCTGGCGCGGCACGATCCGCGCCACCACTTCCACGCCCTCGAGCCCCGCCCGCATGTCGGCCAGCGGCGACTCCGCCCAGGCCTCGCTGTCGGCGCCGCTCTTGTACATCGAGAAGCCCGGCGAATGCTGCATCAGGTCCGACACCAGGATCAGCCGCCGCGCCGGCACGTTGGGCCGGAAATCCGGCCGGTCCGCCAGCGTGTACATCGCCTCCATCAGCGGCGAGCTTGGCGCCACGGTGTCGCGCAGCGCTTCGTCCGTGCGCGCCATCAGCGGCGTGTGGAACTTCTTCTCCCACGCCTGCTGGATCATCTTCGGGTTCTGGAAGATCGGGTTCGCTTCCGCCGCGCTGCCAGGCGAGCAGGCTGTGAACACCTGCACCGGATCATACGGCGAGGCCGAATTCGGCACCAGCACGGTCAGCCGGCCGTACCGCACGAGGCTGCGCGCCTCGCCGTCCAGCAGGCTGCGCACCCAGTCGAGATCGGTCGCGTTGAACGGATCCGACTGGTCGACCAGCACGATCGTGTGCGACGGGTCTTCCCGGTCGAGCCGGCACCCTGTCTCCGCATCGGTACCCGGCGGCTGATGGATGGCCGCCGCCGCAAACAGTCCGAACACGGACGTCAGCATCAGCGCAATCGCGCTGCGCCAGAACCACGGACCCCGTTCCCTGCGCCTTGCCATGTCCTACCCCGCCTTCTTGGCATCGCCGGACGCTTTCGCGTCCCGCACCCGGCCGATCTCCTCGGCCACTTTCTTCTCGATCGACGACAGGCCCTGCTGCACCTGCTGGATATGCGTCTCCAGCCATTCGCGCGTCAGGTTCAGCGCCATCACGTTCTGGTCGATCACCTTGATCGCCGCATTCGCCTGCGCCCGTTCCTTCGACGTGTCGAAGGGCGGCAATTGCGGCGTGATGATCTCGTCGAAATAGGCCGGGCACGCCGCCTGCTCGCCCAGCTTGTCGCGCAAGCTGTTGCGCATCCGCCGGTGCGCCTGCCGGTAGGCCACCTTCAGCCCGCGCTCCTGGTCCGCCGCCTTCGCGGCAATCGCCACAGCGATGTCCCGGCGCGATTCCAGCACGTTCATGGCCTTCTCGATTTCGCGCTTCGCCGCCGCATGGCGCGACAGCTGCGTCTCGAACCACATCCGGCTGTTGGTGAAATAGGCCGACAGGTCGCCCCTCAGGTCCTCGCGCAATTGCTGGCGATGCTCGTAGGCCTTGCGCTCCTTGCGCCAGACCCGGCCATAACCCGGATACGGGTCGGAAATGCGGTCATAGCCCTCATACACGGCCAGCGCGTGGATCGTCAGCCCAAGGATCAGCAGCGCCAGTGCCACGAAGCTGTCAAAGCCGACAATGTTCGGGAACATGTCCTTCACCACCAGGCCCGGCGGGATCTGGAACATCGAGAAATCGCCCATCCGGCCTTCCGCTTCCGCCAGCACCAGCCCGGTCTCCACCGCATCGCGGAAATGCGCGACGAAGAAGTTCAGGAAAATGCCGGTCAGGATGCAGACACCGGCAATCACGCCGCCCATCACCTTCGCCGGCATCGCCGGATGGTTCAGGTAGCGCAGCCCGAAGAAGCCGGCCGTCACACCAAACAGCACGTTCACGGCAGACACACCGAACGCCACCAGCAAGCCGCCCAGAAGGCCCGCCGATTGCGCGTCCTTGAACAGCAGCGCGTTGAAGGCGCCCTCCACCAGCATGATGAACACGAGGATGGCGATCGCCTGCTCCACGTTTTTCTTGATGTCCGGTGTGCGCTGGCCGAGGCGCTCGCCGTGGCGTTCCTTGAACGCCTGCAGCTCGATGATCGCCGCCGAATGGCGTTCCTTCGCATCGTTGGAATCGTCGGTCTCGTAATGGCGGTATTCGTGCTCTTCCGCCTTGATCGCCTCGCGCAGCTGATCGGCATGAATGTCCGCCGGCGCGGTGTCGTGGATATAGTTGCGCACGCCCGCAGCCGTCGTCGACATCCAGGTCGTCGTGCCCCGGCGCACCTCCTCGGCCCGCTCGGCGATCAGCTGTTCGCGCTCGCTCCACTGGTCCTGCGTCATCGCCTCGGACGACGGCAACGCATCCGCCGCATCCTTGCGCGCTTCCTTGCGCGTGATCCCCCGGCTGAGCCCCAGCTCGCCCTTGGCGCGCTTGCCTCTCAGTCCGTGGTCAGACAATTCATTGCGCCCCTGCAGCGGAACGATCCGCTTCGGGCATCCGATGTCCGTGCCCCAGCGCACAGTCTTCTTGCTCATCGCCAGTCCTTCGTGCCGTAAATCCAAGGGCCTCCCATCAGGCCATACCCAAGCGTGGGCGCCGACACTTGACAGAGTCTGAACGTAAACAGCGCATGCCAAAATCGTAATGTTCGTTAACTGAGCAAAATGTAATGCGCTCCGGGCCCGCGCATTCCGTGCATTTTCATGGGCTTATCCCCCGGCTGTAGCCGTCAGGACACATCCCGCGGAAAAGTCGCGCAGTAAGGCTTTGCTAACGCCTGTGGCCAAACGAAGGAGCCGGGCGCCAGATCAGGCGCGGCTGCATACGATTTCGAGCAGCGCATTGCCCGACTGGTAGGCTGCGAAAATGTCCCCGCTCGGCAGGTATCCGAACGGCAGGCCGATGCGCCGCGCTTCGGATTCAAACCCAGCCCGCCAGGTATGCGTCGTCTCGGCGCCGGACAGTGCAAGCCCGCGCAGCGGCGCCATCACCCGGTCGGTCAGGAACGGGTCATCGCTCAACGAATACAGCATCTCGTGCCGGAACGTGTCCGAATGGATCACCGAGCCGACGCCCCACGCCGCTTCGATATCACCCATGCTGTCGCGCACGAATGACAGGTCGCCGGGGCTCTTCTGCGCAATCGCCTCATAGAACCATTTCGCGCCGAACCGCTTCGCAATCTGGCGCAGTGCTTCCAGCGACAGGCGCGCACCCGCCGGGTTTTGCAGCGCCTGCGCCAGCAGCGGCCCGAACCAAGGCGGCCGGAACTCGCCGAGGATGTCGCGGTTGAACACGCAGTTCACATACAGCGAATAGGTCACCCTCGGCGTCGTCGCGGCAAGGCGGTACCCCACCGGACAGGCCGACCCGATCGCCACGATGATGACGTCCTCAAGCCCCGCCTCGTCGAGGAAATGCGTCAGCAGCTGAACCTGCTCGTCGACGTCGCCCACCCGGTCGGACGCGCCGAATCCCGGCCGGCGGACCGCAAACGTCCCGAACCCGGCCGCCGCCGCATCGACGCAGAAGCCCCAGGCCGGACAGTTCGGATATTCCAGCGAGTGCAGGAAGATCAGCGGGCGCAGGCCATCCTCGCCAAACTGCATGTATTCGACCTGCCGTTTCGCCGGCCCGACCCGCGCGGTCTGCCAGACGCGCAAGACGCGCTTGCGGTCACCGACCTGGTCCAGCCGGTTCGCGCGCGCAGGCGAAGCGATGTCTGATGGCATGCTGAGGCGTCGCTCTTTTCAAGTCTCTTCGCTGCGCCGGGTTACCACCAAAACCCTACAGCCGCTTGTACTAATTATGTCACGTCCGCTGCTCGACCAGGTCCAGCAAGTCCCGGTCGCTGGCATAGGCCGAAAAGAAGCTACCCACCGGCAGGAACCGCGCCTCAATGCCGAGGCTTTCGGATTTGGCGAGGAACAGCGTGCGCCACTCGACCGGCATGTCGGCGCCGGTCAGCGCCACGCCGCGGAAGTCGGCGAGGCAGCCGGGTGCCAGCATCGGATCAGGTTCAAGCGCCTTCAGGTCGCGCCGGAACGTGTCGGCCGAAATGGCCTGGATGCAGGCCCAGGCTTCCATCAGGTCGCGGTCATTGCCGCGGATGAACTCGTGGTCGCGCGGATCGTTGTGCAACCGCTCGTAGAGCCACTGGTAGCCCGCGCGGCGCACCACCTGTTTCAGCGCCGTCAGCGACAAGCTGGCGCCGGCGCGCGACTGCAAGGCCTGCAGGATGATGTCGCGCAGCCACGGCGCCGCGCTGCTGTTGTCTTCGGCCACGTAGCAGGGGCGCACCAGCAGGGTGTAGCTGACCTGCGGGCATTCGAGCGCCAGCCGCAGCCCGGCCGGGCGCGAGGTGCCCTCGACCACCAGTACCACGTCCCGCAGTTCGGCCTCCTCGATGAAGGCCCTCAGCAGGCGCACTTCCTCGCCGGTATCATCCACAGGGCTCGTCGCGCCGAAACCCGGCCGTCGAACCGAAATCACGCCGAAGCCCCGCTCGGCCGCATCAACGCAGAAGCCCCAGGGCGGCGCCATCGGATAATCGATGGAGTGCAGCCAGACGAGCGGGCGAAGCTCCGGCCGGCCGAAGCGCATGTACTCGACATGCCGCCCCTCCGATTCCACGAACCCGGTCTGCCAGACGCGCAGCACGCGGGTGCGGCTGCCAATCCGGTCGCGGATCAGCCGCTCACCGGCCGACGCGGGCCGTTCGCCCGGCGGAGAGGCGGCAATGCGTTTGGCCAAAACATCCCCCTTCCGGTCCGGTCACATACGGACGGTATGTAAACGACTCGCACGTCGGAGGCGATATTGAGATACGGCAATCCGCAGCTTGATGGCAGGAAATTTCGATCAATACGGGAAATCCCGTAACAAGCGGGCCCGCGGCATTTCAGTTCTGAAGGGCCGCCTTACTTTCCAGCAGGCGGCGCGACGGCCGGTGCCTCCGCGAACGGACGGATGCCGAAATAGGGATAGATCTCGCTGGGGAAGTAGACCGTGTCGCCTTTCGAGACCATGCGGATGGTCTTGATCGCCTTCAGGTCCTCGACCGGATTGCCGGGCACGAGGAAGAAGTCGGCGAACCGGCGAGGCTCGATCGAGCCGAGCTCGGCGCCGAGGCCCATGTACTCGGCCTCCTCATAGGTCGCGCGGGCGAGGATCTCGGCCGGCGTGAAGCCGACATTCTGATAGAGCTCCAGTTCCCGGTGCAGCGTCAGCGCGCCGCCGAGGTCGGTGCCCATGACAATGAAGATACCGCGGTCCTTCATGCGTTTCACGGTGCCGATGATCTGATCGAACGCGCCGCGATAGGCTTCGTCTTCCTCCGGCGAATTGATCGCCGACCAGGCGGCTTTCGCCTCGCGCTGCACGGCGACCGGCATGTGGTCGACATAGTCGGCCATGCCAGCCTGCGTCTCGCCATTGCGCGAGAGGAGCAGCGCCTCGTGGATCGCCACGGTCGGATCGATGGCGACGCCATTGGCCACCATCAGGTCGAGCGTGTACTTCACCTCCGGGCCATCGAGATCAACGTTCGGCAGGCGTTGCAGCGCCGTGAGGCGCAGCAGCGTGCGGGTGTCTTCCTCCGGCGTCAGCACCCAGCCAAGCATGACCTGGTTGATATGGGTCATCTCGTCATAGCCCATCTCGATCATCGCGTTCGCATTGGTGAAGGCGGGCACGTGGCCGGTGACATGCAGGCCGCGCTCCTTGGCGCGCGCGATGACTGCGGGAATCCAGAGCGGGTTCATCGAGTTGTAGATCTTGATCGACCAGAACTCACCCTGGTCGGCATACCAGTCGACGGCGGCAACGGCCTCTTCTTCGCTGGTGACGAGGATGCCGTTGTTCGAATTGAACGGGCTCTTGCCTTCGATGAAGCCGGAGCGCACGACGCGGGGGCCCGCCAGCGTCCCCGCCTCGATCTTGGTGATCAGTTCACTGAGCACTTCATTGTCGTTGCCCATGTCGCGCATCAGCGTCACGCCGGCGGCAATGTTCTTCAAGGCGGCGTCCTGGCCCATGTGGCCATGCATTTCGATGAGACCCGGGACCAGCGAGCCGCCCTCCCCGTCCACCACATAGGCGCCGGTCGTGTCTGCCGTGCCGGCGGTGACCGACTGGATGACGCCGTCCTCGACGATGACGGTCGACAGGCCCGTCATCGCCTTCGCTTTGGGATCGAATATGTGAACGTTGGTGATCGCCAACGGCGCATCGAACTTGTGAGCGGTCTCGGCCTGGATCGCCTCCAGACGCTCCGTGGACAGAGTGGTTGCCAGCTCCTTCAGTTCGGTGTCGGCCTCCTCATAACCTTCACGCACGATGACGAAGCGCGGCGAGATGAGGGCAAAGAGCGCGTTGTCGCCGTCCAGCAGGAAATAGGTCGGGTCGACGTCATCGCCGACAAGGGCGTAGGCCGAAGCCTCGACCGGTCCGGCCGCGCCGTCGACGGTGACCGCCTTGCCGGTGGGGTTCATCGACAGGGTGCCGGCCGGCCAGGCGGGCATCTTCAGGTCTTCATCGGCGAGCAGCGCCTTGGTGTAGATCACCAATGAGTACGGCGAGCCATTCTGCGGAATGTAGATCGTAGGCTCGGTGCGCTCGGCGGTCGATGAGCCAGTCGTGTCGGTCCAACTGGAGGCGGTGCCGTCGAGGGCGAATTTTTCGTGGACCTCGTTGCCGAAGGTCGTCGCGCCGTCGATCGTCCAGCTGACCGGCAGGCCGTCCGCGCCGAGCGTGATCATTTCGGCCATCGTGGGGCCGCGTCCGTTGTTGCGGAATTCGTAGTCGACCTTGACGCTGTCACCCTCGGTCGTCGCAACCATCTGGCCGATGGTCGTATCGTTGAGACGCACCGACCAGGTTTCGGTCTCGGCGGCGGGCACAGCGGCGAGTTCCGCCGCCGGCGCCCCGGCCTCATGCGCGCACGCGCCCAGAACGAACAGCGCCGCCAGCGCCGTGGAGCCAAACCGGTTCAGCATCTTGGAAACCCTCCCAATCCTTGCCAGCATTGGTGGCACAGGATGGCGAGGGTGGGAAGCAACGATGCTGGAATTCGGACCGCCCTCTCCGCAGACCCCTGCGAAGGCAGGGGTCCAGCTCGGCCAAACCTTGCGTGCGAAGTCTGGATACCTGCTTTCGCAGGTATCTGCGGAGAGGCTCGGAAATTGATCCGCCCAAGGACGGCCCCCTCCGACTGGCCGCTGCGCGTCCAGCCACCTCCCCCGCAAGCGGGGGAGGATAAAGGCGGCGCCCTCCTCCCCTGCGAAGCGGGGGAGGTGTCCCGAAGGGACGGAGGGGGGGCTTATTCAAGCAAAGCAGCCGCTCATCCTGAGCGAAGTCGAAGGATGGGCCACACAACCCAGCCCTGTTTTGCGCATCCTTCGACTTCGCTCAGGATGAGCGTTTCCTGTTTTGAAGCCTTACTACAGCGGAATGTTGTCGTGCTTTTTCCAGGGGTTCGACAGTTTCTTGTTCTTCAGGGTACGGAGGGAGCGTGCGATGCGGCGGCGGGTGTTGTGGGGCATGATGATGTCGTCGATATAGCCCTTCTTCGCGGCGACGTAGGGGTTCGCGAAGTTTTCCTCGTATTCCTTTGTGCGGGCGGCGAGCTTTTCCGGATCGCCGGCTTCCTTGCGGAAGATGATCTCAACGGCGCCCTTGGCGCCCATCACGGCGATCTCGGCGGTCGGCCAGGCATAGTTCACGTCGCCGCGCAGGTGTTTTGAGCTCATCACGTCATAGGCGCCGCCATAGGCCTTCCGTGTAATGACGGTGACTTTCGGAACGGTCGCTTCGGCATAGGCGAAGAGGAGCTTGGCGCCGTGCTTGATGAGGCCGCCATATTCCTGCTTGGTGCCCGGCATGAAGCCCGGCACGTCGACGAAGGTGACCAGCGGAATATTGAAACAGTCGCAGAAGCGCACGAAGCGCGCGGCCTTGCGGCTGGCGTCGATGTCGAGCACGCCGGCGAGCGTCATCGGCTGGTTCGCCACCACGCCGACGGTCGAGCCCTCGATGCGGCCGAAGCCGCAGATGACGTTGCCGCCGAATTGCGGGCTGATCTCGAAGAAGTCGCCCTCGTCCAGGACTTTCGCAATCAGTTCCTTCATGTCGTAAGGCGTGTTCGGGTTCGGCGGGATGAGCGTGTCGAGGCTCATTTCCTGACGGTCGAAAACGTCATGCACCGGGCGCACGGGCGGCTGCTCGCGGTTTGACAGCGGCAGGAAATCGACCAGGCGGCGCATCTGGATCAGCGCCTCGATGTCGTTCTCGAAGGCGCCGTCGACAACGCCGGATTTCTTCGCGTGCACGGATGCGCCGCCGAGGGTCTCGTGGGTGACTTCCTCGTTGGTGACGGTTTTCACAACGTCCGGGCCGGTCACGTACATGTAGGAGGTGTCCTTCACCATGAAGATGAAGTCGGTCATCGCGGGCGAGTAGACGTCGCCGCCGGCGCAGGGGCCCATGATGACGGAGATCTGCGGGATGACGCCGGAGGAGAGCACGTTCTCCATGAAGATGTCGGCATAGCCCGCGAGCGAGTCCACGCCTTCCTGGATGCGGGCGCCGCCGGCATCGAAGAGGCCGATGACCGGCGCGCCATTGCGGGCGGCCATCTGCTGGACCTTGACGATCTTCTCGGCATGGGCGCGCGACAGCGAGCCGCCGAAGACGGTGAAGTCCTTCGAGAAGACGTAGACGAGGCGGCCGTTGATCGTGCCCTGCCCCGTGACGACGCCGTCGCCGGGGATCTTCTGGTCCTGCATGTCGAAGTCGGCGCAGCGGTGCTCGACGAACATGTCGTATTCCTCGAAGCTGCCTTCGTCGAGGAGGACGGCGACGCGCTCGCGGGCGGTGAGCTTGCCCTTGGCATGCTGGCTTTCGATGCGCTTCTCGCCGCCGCCAAGCCGCGCCGCTTCGCGCTTCGCTTCCAGTGCCTCGATCACGTCCTTCATGCCCCGGCGCTCCTTTGGAAAACTGTCTGAAATCTGCCGGGACGACTGATTACCCGCTGGCGCCGGGATGGCAAGCCGAGGGGGCGCGACAGTTGAGCTTTACGTTGAGGGAGCCTCGTCGCGCGTCAGGCGAGCGGCTCAGAAATCCATCGCTGCGCGAAGGGCGGCGAGATCGCCGATGCCGTAGCGGGCGCGGTCAGCATAAGAGGAGAAGAGGCACATTCGGAGGCCGATATGGTCCTCGGCCACGTTACGATCTGCAATCACGAACTGGCGGAGCTGTTCGCCGTTCCCAAGTTGGTAGCGAAACGTCCACGACGCTTCGATGGATGCATCTTGAGGGAGTCCAAGGCGAAAGCTCTCTACAGTTGCAGTCGCGCACCCGTCCAATTCGGTGCAAACCACCTCAACTGCGGCCTCCGCGTACGACCTGAAGTGGTCGGGGGAAAGATAAGTGCGCTTGCCATCCCGTCGCGCGTCTTGAACGAACGCCGCAGCTTCTTCGAGGGAAACATCGAGTTCAAGCGATAGGGTTTCCGGAGTCAGGGCACGAATGTCCCTGAACCAGAAATTACAGCTCGGGGGAGCGCCCGCCTGATCCCGTTCCGTCATCACAGCGACTTCGTAAGATGGACTGTCTCCTCGCACTTCCGCCTCACTCTTCGAGTCGATAATTTTCCAGCCCGGCGGCAAGTTCACTTCGAACGCCCCATCGTCTGACGTCCAGTGCCCGGAAAAGCGACCAAGGTCTTCGCGGTCGCCGCAGGCCGCGAGGGTCAACATTCCGACTGTGAGAATAATGGTGCGGATCATGCCCAAAGAATACGCTGGCAGGCTTAATTTCTCGTTCAATCTGCGCGAGGAAATTTTCGCTCCTTCCCCCAAGGAAGGAAGCGCCCCGGATGTGCGGTCCGGGGCGCTGTTGGGGGTTCAGGGTTGACGCCGGGTTACCAGCGGCGGCCGGGCTTGGCCTTCACCGGGCGCGGGATGCCCTCGATGGCGATGACGTCGCCGCGGCGGACTTCACAGGTGACGCTGGCTTCGCGGTCCCAATTGCGGTCCTCGAACTCGACATCGTCGAAGTCGATCACGAAGCCGAAGCGGCCGACCTGGCGGACATAGCCGTCGTGGTCGAAGTCGACATCACGGTAGCCGGCGTAGCGGGCTTCCTGGCGGATGGCCTGTCGGCAGGCCTGGGTGGCGTCGCGGACGAGCTCGCGGACTTCGCGGTCCGACTGGCCCCAGCGGTTGAGGCCGCGGCGATAGACGTCGCCGCGATAGGTGTCGTAGCCCGACGAGCCGAGCGCCAGCGTCAGCGTGGTGTTCTCGCTGAGGCGGGTTTCGATCTGGGCGACGGCGCCGCGGGTATCCGCCGAGGCCGGGAGGGTGAGAAGCGCCGGCGCAGCAAGCGCAACGACGGCGGCTCCAAGGGTCTTGATGGGTTTCATCATGGCAGCACGATTACGCCCTGCCGGCAAAACGGGGCCTGAAGTGCCTGTTCATTCTCGGTTTTACTGGCGTTCACCTTGTCTGGCGTCTGAGGGGCACGTCCAAATTTGTGAGCGTTTGCTTGCATTGCCGCATTTTCGCCACAATATAATGTGAGTGAGCGTTTGTTCGCTAATCGGGAATGGTTCCCGGGGGCGCACGATCGCGGAGGGCCCCGGCGCCCCCGCCCCCACGGAGACTGACATGGCCCAGCGCCTGATGACCTCGTTCTGCTTTGCCTCGCAGCTTGCCGCCGCGCTGATCGCGGCCGGCCAGCTTCGCCCGGCGATGAAGCCTGCCCCGCTGCGGCCCGGCCGGGACGACTGGTTCATTCCTTTCGAAGCTGTCGGCGGCGCAGCGGAGGAAGTATTCGCCCCCTGGCCGGCGCTTGCCGGCGCGGCGTGAGATTTTTCGTCGCCGGCCCCCGGAACCGGTCCCGGCTCTTTACGTTTCCTTAGCATGGGCGGGTGCATCCGTGCGCCCAAACCGGCTGATGATTAACCGTAAAGAATTGGGCCTTCGGGGCAATGCAGACGCTCAAGTTTGAAATGGCAGTAGCCGGCGCAGCCTTGTTCGCGCTCGGCGGCTTCGTGGCAACACGTCCGACGACGGCAGAAGCCGCGGCGGTGGAGCCGGTGCCGGTGCGCGCGTTCACCGACGCGGACTTCGACAGCTTCGACCGGGGCTTCATGCTGGGCGAGACGCCCTGCACGGTGGGCATGGAACGGTTCAAGATGTGCTTTGCGCCCTCGCCGCTGGAAGCCGGCCTGCGCAAGGGCATGGTGATCGCCGACGACATTCCGCTGCTGGCGGCAGAATTCCGCGTAATCGTGGAAACCGACCTCAAGGACGCCGACCTGCGCACGGTGCGCTTCGGCCAGACGCTGCTGCTGGTCGATCCTGAGACGCGCGTCGTGGTCGACCTGATGAAGCTGACGGCGCCGAACATCGCCGAAGCCCGGGAAGGCCTGGCGGCGAACGGCTGATTTCCTGACGTTCGGAGGCGTGAGGGGGTTCCGGCGGGAGATCGCCGGAAACAGTCAGGCCTCGACTTCAGCAATCCCCGTCGCGCTGAAGCGATATTCTCGCGGTCACACGTTGGCGGCCACCGAGTCCGTCTGTGTCCAACAGAGCGCCGCCTGATACTGTTAACGACGTCTGCCCGGCACTTAAGACTGTGAAGGTCCCCTCCACCAGCGTACCCGAACAGCTGACGTCGTAGACGCCACCCCCCAACGCCGAAGTGCTGCAGGCCGAATTGAAATCATTGAGATAAGCCGCCACCACGTGAACCGGATCGCGGAAATCCTCCATGTCGGCAAGGCAAACCTGTTCCGATCCGCTACCATGGTCGGCCGACCAGGTAAGCGTGTACTTGCCCGCCATCAGGCCAGAGCCGCCTTGTGCCAACGCCGCCCCCGAAAATCCGGCAATGACAAGCGCCAGCACGCCGCCAACCATTTTTACATGCATCCGTTCACCCCTGCCTGGATCTATCGATTCTACGTGAACGCTGCGTGCAACGGAAGAGCCAGCACTAGCGAGGACATTCCGCGCACGGATTGCACCTAAGCGCGCTGTGAAACGGCAACGACGCCGAACCCCGCAAGATCAACACTGAACTGGCGGTCGGCGATCAGATGGGCGGGGGCCCCCTTACAGAAGCAGAGAACCAGCGCCCTATTCATGCTGATGTTGCGGCTCGAAAGGGCCAAAGCTGGACGTTGACGGGAGCAGACGCTACAGCCTGATACAACCTCCGCGATTGGCGAACTTGCTTGACCGGAAAAATCTCCCTGACACCTGGCGTCATTTCGAAAGGCCGGCCCATGCTCGAAGGCTCATGCGATTGCGGCGCGGTCCGCTACACCGTTGAGGACGCGCTGGACGAAGTGACGGAGTGCAATTGTGGCATCTGCCGCCGCTCAGGCGGGCTGTGGGCCTATTACTCGCCCAAGAAAGTCACCATGACGGGGCCGACCGATATCTACCTGCGCGGCGACCGGATGCTGGAAATGCACCACTGCAAGACCTGCCGGTGCCTGATGTGGTGGGTGCCGGTGAACAAGAGCTACGACCGCATGGCTGTGAATGCGCGCATGCTTCCGCTTGGCGCGTGGGATGAGACGCCGGTCAAGAAGTGCGACGGGGCAAGCTGGTGACAGGGAGGATCATCGCCCTGTTTCGACGAGCCGCGAAGCGCAAAGCTCTGCCGGTTGCTCTCCGAAGCTAGAGCGACACCGTTTTCCGGAAGCAACACCAGAGGCTTGGCGGCGCGCCTCGGTCAGCGTAAGCGGGGCGGATGACGCAGGCGACTGATCCCCGACCCAAACGATTTTACAAGACGGCCGCGGCCGAGCGCCTTGGCGACGCATGGACCGTGTCGCTCGACGGGCGCACGATCAAGACGCCGGACCGCAATGCCCTCGCCCTGCCGACGCGGGCGCTGGCCGAGGCGCTGGCAGCGGAATGGAACGCGCAGGGCGAGCATATCGACCTCGGCGCGCTCTACCTGACCCGGCTGGCCAATGTGGCAATCGACAAGGTGGCGGACGCGCGCGACGGGCTGGCCGACGAGCTGGCGCGCTATTGCGAGACGGACCTGATCTGCCACATCGCCGAAGAGCCCGAGGAGCTGATAGCGCTGGAGGAAGGCCACTGGGCGCCTGTGCGCGAGTGGGCGGCCGATACGCTGGGCGTGATCCTGGTGACGACCGAAGGCGTGCGCGCGGCGCCGCAGCCGGACGCCTCGCTGGACGCGGCGCGCGACTATGCGCTGTCGCTGGACGATTTCCGGCTGGCGGCGCTGGTCTATGCCTGCGCGCTGTATGGCTCGGCGCTGCTGGCGATGGCGGTGTGCGAGGGTGCTCTGCCTGCGGAGGAAGCCTTCGAGATGTCGCGCCTCGACGAGGCCTGGCAGATGGCGCGCTGGGGCGAGGACGAAGAAGCGCTGGCGGCGGCGGAGCTGAAGCGCGCGGAGGCACGGGCGATCGGCGTGTGGTTTGGCGGGCTGGCGGGATAGACTCAGCGATGAAGGGCTTGGCTGCTCTTGTGTCCTTCTTGGCCCTAGCCGCCTGCGATTCCGGAGGCGACGCAGCTGAGCCGCCACAAGCGAGCTGCTTCGAACGCGCATCAAAGCGGATCGACGCCGAGCTTGCCAGTATCGACGCACACATCGGTCCTGTCGAGGAATTGCGCTGGTTAATTCAGGTCGAGATCGCGGACGACATTGCGAACATTGTGATCGCGCCCGTTTCTGCAAATTTGCGGGGCGGCGGAGGCAAATTCCAATTCAATTGCGCGAGCAACGAATGGATCTTTGTTCAAGGGTTTAAGTGAGCGCGCACCGCGATTTGCGGTATTGCAGGCCTCCCCTGACGCCACGACAATGTTGGGCGCCGCCCGCGTCGATGGTAGTCTCCCGGAAAACAAGAATGACAATTCGGGAGGAGACCAGGCATGGCGGACGACGGTCTGAGACATGAAGGATTCGTGCTGGAAGTGCCGGGACAGGCGGGGCAGCCGGTCTCGCCCCAGCGCACGGCCGAGGCGAAACAGCGCGACTGGCCGGCTGGCACGACGATCATTTCCGCCGACAGCCACATGCTGGAAACCGATTGCTGGATCGACCGCTTCCCGGCCCACCTGAAGGACAAGGCGCCGCGGATGGAATTCCGCGAGGGCGGCTGGCACTTCACCATTGGCGGCAAAGCGATGATGCGCCCGCACGATATCGTTCCCCTGTGCGACGCGATGGAATGCCATCCGGGCCTGACGAATATCGAGGCGCGGCTGAAAGATCTGGATACGGAAGGTGTCGACAAGGAGCTGATCTTTCCGCAGCGCCTGTTCGGGCTCTACATGATGACCGACATGGAGATGCGCCACGAGATCTTCAGCGCGTATAACGAGTCGATTGCCGAACAGTGCGCGAAGGGAAACGGGCGCCTCTTCCCGGTGATGGTGCCGAACTACTGGCACATGCCGGAGGCGCGCGCTTCTGTGGCGCGCTGCAAGGAGCTTGGCGCGCGCTGCCTGATGGTGCCGATCAATCCGCGCAAGGATCTCGACGGCAACCCGATCCTCTACAACGATCCGAAGATGGACGTGCTGTGGGAAGCGATTGCCGATAGCGGCATTCCGCTGTGTTTCCATATCGGCGAGAATATCCCGACGGCGGCGCCGGGCGCGACGGGCACGTTCGTGCTGACTCAGATGGGCGGCTTCCGGCAGAACTGGGGCATGCTGACCTTTGCCGGCGTGTTCGACCGCTTCCCGGCGCTGAAGGTGGTGTTCGTGGAAGCCGGAATTTCGTGGGTGGCAAGCATGATCCACGATGCGGACATGATCTACACGCACTTCCCGACCATGGTGCAGCCGAAGCTGAAACATCCGCCAAGCTGGTACTGGCACAACCACTGCTATGCGACCTTCATGACCGACCCGGCGGGCCTCGAGCTGCTCCACCGGATCGGGGCGGACCGGGTGATGTGGTCGTCGGATTATCCGCATCAGGAGAGCACGTTCGGCTATACGCGCGGGGCGATCCAGGCGGTGTTCGATGCGACGACCGTGGAGAACGCTCAGATGATCCTCGGCGGGACTGCGGAGAAGCTGTTCCGGATGACTTGAGGCGGGATCAGGCGGGCGCGAAGGCCGTCAGGCTGTCCGTCAGGGTACGGAAGTCGTGGTGGACTTCGTGGGCGCCAGCTTCGGTGAGCTCGTCGGCCTGTCCGAAGCCCCAGCTGACACCGAGGGCGCGTACGCCGGCGGCGCGGGCCATGGCCATGTCGTGGATGGCGTCGCCGATCATCAGGGATTGGGCCGGGGCGCAGCCGAGCGCGCGCATCGCCTGCTCCACCATGAACGGATTGGGCTTGCCGGGGCCGTCATCGGCGCACCAGATGGTGTCGAAGTATGAGCGGATGGCATGCTTCTCGAACAGGCCGTCGAGGCCGCGATGGGTCTTGCCGGTGGCGATGGCGAGGAGCCAGCCGTCGTCCTTGAGGCGGTCCAGCACGTCGAGCGCGCCGTCGTACATTGGCTCGTGGTGGTCCGGCGCGGCGCGCTGGATCGTGAAGGCGTTCTTGTAGTGCGTGACGAGCGTGCCCATGCGCTCGGCGCCGAGATCCGGCGGCGCGAGGATGGTCAGCGCTTCGACGAGGCTGATGCCGATGACGCGGCGGGTGGCGTCATAGTCCGGGGGCGGAAGACCGCACTGGGTGAACGCCGATTCCATGCAGGCCTGGATGACCTTGCGCGAGTCGACGAGCGTGCCGTCGACGTCCCAGATGGCGAGGCGAAGTTCAGGCACTAGAGGAACGGCGCCAGCGGGTCCTTGCCGGCCTCCTGTTCGAGGAAGCCGAGCTGTTCGAAGGTCTGTTTCATGTGCGGCGGCAGGGGCGCGACGATGACCGTCGGCTTGCCGTGCTCGCGCGGGATGACGAGGGCGCGGGCGTGCAGGTGCATGCCGTCGGCGAGGCCCTGCGGGACTTCGCGGCGGGACTTGTACTTGTGGTCGCCGAGGATGGACGTGTTCATCTCCAGCATGTGGAAACGCAGCTGGTGCATGCGGCCGGTTTCCGGCTTCATGGCGACCCAGGCGGCTTTCGGGCCGGCGGTGGAGATGACGTTATAGTCGGTGATCGAATGGCGCGCGCCTTCGACGCCCTGCGCCGAGCGGAACATGCGCTCGCGGTCGCCGTCGCGGCGCTTGCCGCCGGCTTTGGGATCGACGACGCGGTAGCCGTTCGGCTCGTCCTCGTCGGGAATGCCCTTCACCATCCAGCAGCGGATCTGGCCCATCGGTGGGTTGGGTACGCCGACCGTGACGGCCCAGTAGACCTTGTCCATGTCCCGGCCGCGGAACATGTCCGCCAGCTGATGAGCAGCGCGCGGGTGCTTGGCGAGGAGGAGGACGCCGGAGGTTTCCTTGTCGAGCCGGTGAACGAGAACCGGGCGGTGCTCTTCATCGCCGTAGACGCTCATCAGGAGGCCGTCGATGTGGCGGCCCTGCCCCGAGCCGCCCTGCACGGCGATGCCGGCGGGCTTGTTCAGGGCCATCATGTCGTCGTCTTCGTAGATGATGAGCGACTCAAGGAAGGCCTTGTCCTCGGCGCTGGCCTTTTCGGCGTGGTGCTTCTTCGGCGCCATCGTCTCGGTGCTGAAGATCGGCAGGCGGACTTCATGGCCCGTCTCGAGGCGCTGGTTGGCCTTGGCGCGGGCGCCGTTGACGCGGATCTGGCCGGTGCGCAGCATCTTCTCGATCTGGCCCTGGGTCAGCTGCACGCGGCGCTTGATCCAGCGGTCGAGCCGGGCACCGGCTTCCTTGTCGGAGACGGTTTCGGTGATGATCTGACTGCTCATGCGAAGCCCTTCCGGGTGAGCCACAGGCCGAGGCCGAGCGCCGCGACGCCGAGGAGGACCGACAGGCCCACATAGGCGAGCGCCTTGGCGGTTTCGCCGGTGCGGATGAGGTTCATGGTCTCCAGCGAGAAGGCGGAAAAGGTGGTGAAGCCGCCGAGGAGGCCGGTGGCGAGGAAGAGGCGCGTGCCTTGCCCGGCGCCTTCGGCCTTGAGGGCGAGCCAGCCGACGAGGAGGCCCATGGCGAAGCTGCCGAGGATGTTCACGGTGAACGTGCCCCACGGCCAGCCGGCCGGGAGGTGGCGCAGGGTGAGGAGGCCGACGCCGTGGCGCAGGCCTGCGCCGAGGGCGCCGCCAGCTGCGACTAGGAGAAAGTGGTTCATGGGGCGCCGTTTACACGGGGGGGCGCCCGCGCGCCAGTGCGCAATGCGGGGCCTTGCTTAACGCCGCGATCAAACGCAAATTCCGCCCGTCCGGCCACCGCGCCTCGCGGGTGTAGCTCAATGGTAGAGCAGCAGCTTCCCAAGCTGACGACGGGGGTTCGATTCCCCTCACCCGCTCCAGGTGCCTGCGAATTGGGTTCGCAGGCGCGCTGAATCCCGGAAATCAGGCAGCTTCCTGAAATTCGCCTCACACGGCAGGTGGCGGCGGAACATTCGCGCGGGTGGGCCGTTTGGCTTTCGTTATCCAACGAAAAGACTGCGCCATGCCTGCAACGCCCCTCCCCGTGCGGCCGAACCTGGCCTTGATCGAGTATGCGCCGTCGGCGCAGTCCGCGCCGCCGCGCGAGACGCTTGAAAACATGCGCGTCGCGCTGGTGGGCGGGTATGCGCCGCGCCGGTGCGGGATCGCGACGTTCACGACCGACATCGCGCAGACGCTGAAGACCTACCGGCCGGGGCTCGGTCTCGACATCTATGTGATCGACGATCCGGCGCAATCGATGCGCTATGAGGGCGCCGCGTGCGTGATCCGGGCGGATGAGGCGGCCTCCTACCGCGCGGCGGCAGAGCAGCTGAACGAGAGCGGCGTCGACGCGGTGTGGCTGCAGCACGAGTTCGGCATCTTCGGCGGCGAGTGCGGCGAGATGGTGTGCGACTTCGCCGACCAGATCGCCGCGCCGGTGGTGATCACCTTTCATACCGTACTCGCCGAGCCCTCGGCGGTTCAGCGCCGCATCATGCTCCACCTGATCGCGCGGGCGTCGCGGATCATGGTGATGTCACACCATTCGCGCGAGATCCTCGGGCGCGTCTATGGCGCGCGGGAAGCGGTGGTCGACGTGATCGAGCACGGCGCGCCGGACCGGCCTTTCGGGCGGCAGGCGGCGTTCAAGCGGCGCCTCGGCATGGAGGGGCGCAGGGTGCTGATGACGTTCGGCCTGCTGGGCCCCGGCAAGGGGCTGGAGCATGCGATCGAGGCGATGCCGGACATCGTGCGCGCGCATCCCGATGTGATCTATCGCATCGTTGGCGCGACACATCCGAACCTGGTTGCGCATGAAGGCGAGGCCTACCGCGAAGGGCTGATGGCGCGGGCGCGCGCGCTTGGCGTGGAAGAGCATATCGTCTGGGACAACCGCTTTCTCGACCTGCCGGACCTCCTCGACCAGCTGGAAGCCTGCGACATTTACCTGACGCCCTACCCCAACCTGCAACAGTCGACCTCGGGCACGCTGAGCTACGCGGTGGCGCTGGGCAAGGCGGTGGTGTCGACGCCGTATGTCCACGCGAAGGAATTGCTGGCGGACGGCACGGGCATTCTGATTGCGCCGGGCTCTGCCGAGGCGGTGAGCGAGGCGGTCAACGGCCTGCTGGCGCCGGGCGCGGCGCTGACGGCGCTGCAGACGCGGGCCTACCAGCGCGGGCGTGCGACGTTGTGGTCGCGTTTTGCGGATGCCTCGGCCACGATGCTGACGCGGACGGTGAAGCGCCCGCCGCCGGTGCGCCGGCCGCTGCGCGCGCCGGCGATGGAGGCGGTGTTCGCGATGAGCGACGACACCGGCATGCTGCAGCACGCGGTGGGCGTCATTCCTGACCGCGACCATGGATACTGCGTCGACGACAATGCCCGCGCGCTCATGCTGATGGCAGCGGCGTCGCGCCACGATGCCCTAGCCGCGCATCACCAAAGAACCTTTGCGGCGTTCGTTCAGGCGGCGTGGAATGACGATGTCGGACGTTTCCGCAATTTCATGTCTTATGGGCGTGAGTGGATGGAGGCCGAGGGGTCGGAAGATTCCAACGGCCGCGCCTTGTGGGCCCTCGGGCGCACGGCGCGGATAAGCCAGACGCCGGAGCTGCGCGACTGGGCTACAGCGCTGTTCGACCGGGCGGCGGGTCCGCTCGCCAGCCTGCACAGCCCGAGGGCGCAGGCCTTCGCCCTGCTCGGCGCGTGCGACCTGCTGGCGGCGCAGCCGGACCACCGGGCAGCGCGCCATCTTGTCGAGCGCGGCGCGGCAACGCTGGACGGCCTGCTGGCGTGCGCTCCGCGGGACTGGAAATGGTTCGAAAATGTGCTCGCGTACGACAATGCGCGCCTCAGCCAGGCGATGATCGAGGCGGGTCTCGCGCTGGGCGACCGGGGCCTCACGGACAAGGGCCTCGATACGCTGGCCTGGCTGTTCGGGCGGCAATTGTCCGGGAGCGGATATTTCCGGCCGGTGGGGTCCGACACGTTCGGGCGCCCGCACGAGGCGCGGCCTTTCGATCAGCAGCCGCTGGAGGCGTGGGCCTCGATTGATGCGGCCGCGGCAGCGTGGCAAGCGACGGGCAATCCGTCGTGGAAGGACTATGCGCAGATCGCCTGGATGTGGTTCCTTGGCGAGAATGACCGCGGCGCCGTGCTGGCGGATTTCGACACCGGCCGGTGCTGGGACGGGCTGACGCCGCGCGGCGTGAACCGCAACAGCGGCGCAGAGTCGATACTTGCCTTCCAGCTGGCCTATCATGCGATGGCCGAATTCAATTCCCTGTCCGAGTGACGCCGCTCCGGAGATTTTCTTGAGATCCAACAAGGTCCTGCATCCTAACCCGATCAGGATATTCGACACCCGACTGAAGGCCGACCCGTCACGGGTCGTGCTTCGTCCGTTTCACCTCGGCTGGCAGGCGCACAATGCGCCGGGCGGCCGTGCGCTGAAGCTTGTGGAGGACGTGGCGGCGCTGTCGCCCGAACAGACGCGGCTGGAGTACGGGCGCGTGCTGCGCGACTTCAAGGAACGCCACTGGCAGACGGAGAAGATGTTTGCCGACCGGTTCCTGGAAGTGCAGGCCTCGCTCGGGCTGAAGGCGGGCGATTATTCCGATACGAAGCGCAAGCTGATCGGCGCGTATTTCTGCCACGAGTACACGTATGCGGCGGCGGCGCTGATGAACCCCTCAATTGTTCCGCACCCGGACCAGTCCAGCATGGGCGACGGGCATTGCCGGTTCGTGATGAGCCTGCGCGCCGTGGGCGAAGGGCATATCAGCTCGATTGCGTTCCGGGAGGGCATCGCCAATCCGGATGGCAGCTTCTCGCTCTGGCCGCAGGGGCCGTTCGCGACCTCGGCGGAGCTCGACGATGCGACGCTGACGGACGAGATCGACGGCGTCAGCGTTCACCGGCACAGCGACAGCAGCCTTTCGAACACCGTGATCTTCCCGATCACCGAGCAACAGCGCAACGGGCTGGAAGACCTGCGGCTGGTGCGCCTTGACCATGGCGGGGGCGACTATGAATGGGTTGGCACGTACACGGCCTATTCCGGATCGTCGATCCGCTCCGAACTGTTGCGCACGCGTGATTTCTGCTCGTTCGACCTTGAGCCCATCCGCGGCGAGGCCGGACGCAACAAAGGCATGGCGCTGTTCCCCGAGCGGGTGAACGGGCTCTACACGATGATCGGCCGGCAGGACGGCAAGAACCTCTACCTGTTGCAATCCGAAGACTTGTCGGAATGGGACCGCGAGGGCGTGCTGCTGATGGAGCCGAAATATCCCTGGGAGTTCATCCAGATCGGCAATTGCGGCAGCCCCATCCGCACATCCGAGGGATGGCTGATGCTGACGCACGGTGTGGGCGCGATGCGCAAGTATGCGCTCGGCTGCGCGCTGCTGGACCTTGATGATCCCTCGAAGGTGATCGCACGTTCACGCGAGCCGATCCTGACGGCGGAACATGCCGACCGGTCAGGCTATGTGCCGAACGTCGTCTATACCTGCGGGGCGCTGCATTGCGGCGACCACCTGCTGATCCCGTACGGCATTTCCGACAGCGCGATCGGCTTTGCCACGGCGCGGATCGATGACCTTCTGCGCATGATGCGCTGAGGTTCAGCCGTCGCAGTGGCCGGTCTTCACGGCGTGGCGCGCGAGGGTGACGGCGCCGATCATGCCGGCATCATCGCCGAGCGCGGGCCGTTGGATCAGGCTCTCGATGTCGCCGTCCGAGAGGTCGAGATAGCCGTTCATCAGGCGCGCGAAGGCCGCACGCACTTTTGGCATCAGGCCATCCGCGAGCATCACGCCGCCGCCGAGCAGGATGCGGTCCGGCCGCGCGGTCAGGGTGAGCGAGACGCAGGCCTGCGCGAGGTAGAAGGCTTCGATGTCCCAGGCCGGATGGTCCTTGGGAAGAAGTGCGGGATCGCCCCAGCGCCGGCTGAGTGCGCCGGCGCTGGCGAGGCCTTCAAGGCAGGCGCCGTGGAAGCTGCAGGTGCCCGGAAAGTCGAGATCGTCCGGATGGCGTTCGACGCGGATATGGCCGAACTCCGGATGGGCCGGGCGGCCGAGGAAGCCACCCGGCGTGTGGATGGCGCCGCCGATGCCGGTGCCGATGGTGACGTAAGCCGCGCAGTGGGCGCCCCGGGCGGCGCCGAGTTCCATCTCGGCCTTGAGCGCGCCGTTGACGTCCGTATCCAGAACAACCGGCACGCCGAGCGCGGCGAAGAAGCGCTGGGTGAGGCGGGTGCCAGACCAGCCGGGCTTGGGTGTCGCGAGCAGCGTGCCATAGTCTGGCGAGGATGCGTCGACGACCACCGGGCCGAAGCTGGCGATGCCGAGGCAGGCGAGCCTGCCCTCGCGCGCCTGCATCGCTTCGCGGAAGAAGCCGAGGCAGCGGCCGATGGTTTCCTCGGGCGAGGTGACCGGTACGCGGGTGGAGGCGAGGATATGGCCAGACGGCTCGGCCAGGCCGCACTTGAACGTGGTGCCGCCGGCATCGATGCCGCCAAGCAAGCCGGGCGCGGAAGGCGGAGGCGATGCGGACATGGTTAGCGGTTCCTTGCCTGACCGGCGCGCGCAGCGGCGCGGCGCATTCGCGAGACCCTTTCATGCGCCGCTTGCGGAAAGTTTACGCAATTGCGTGCAAATGTGGCGATATCTCAACCCGGCCCGATATAGCCGAGTGTGGTGGCCAGCCGGATGGTCTGCGAGCGGCCGGAGACGCCGAGCTTGCGGCTGGCATTGGTCAGGTGGAAGCGGATCGTCGGCACCGACACTTTCATGATGGTGGCGATCTCGCTGTCGGTCTTGCCGGCAGCGGCCCATTTCAGGCACTGGATTTCGCGGCGCGTGAACTCGACTGCCTCGCCCGGCGCGGGCGGCTGGCGGGCATCGCGGTAGGCCGACAGGAATTTCAGCGACAGCAGGAACATTTGCTCGGCGCGTTCGCGGAAGACTGCCGACACGTCGACCTGCGCATCGCCGGTTGCCCACACGACCGCGCCGATGGCGCCGAGCGGCGAATGGATCGGACAGGTGATGGCCGCCGCAATGCCGTGACGCTCGTAGGCGGTTGGGTCGATGTGGGCGTTGACCTCTTCCAATGCGCTGACCTTGCGCCAGCTGTGCATGCGCCCGCCCTGAAAAAAGAACGGCTCGCCGCAGACGCGCACGACGCTGATCAGGCTGGCGCGCAAGGCGAAGGAGCGGTCTTTCCAGTAGTCGAAGTTCGGGTTGAGCCAGCGGAACACCGTTTCGGCGAGCGGGCGGCCGTCGGCGCCGGTCATCGGGGCGGGATCGCTGATGTCGGCGCTGACGGCGACGTAGGGCAAGCCGATGTCGCGGCCGATCCGGTCGATCTGCCGGGCGAGGTCCATCACCTCGTTCATCTCACGGGGAGGCAATTCTGCCATCATGTGAATTGGCGAGCCCTATCAATTCTGTCAGCTTGCAGATGGGAATGCGGCTCGGCTTGTTGAAGCCACAAAAGACTGCACGGGGAGAAACCAGACCATGAACCTAGACCTGTCGCCGGGTGATATTGAGTTTCGCGACGAAGTGCGAGCTTTCCTCAGGGAGAACCTGACGCCGGAACTTGCGGCTGCCGGAAAACTGGCCACCAGCGTGTTCATCGAGCCGGAATACACAATCCCCTGGCAGCGGATCCTGCACAGGAAAGGCTGGGTCGCCCCGCATTGGCCGAAGGAATATGGCGGCACCGGCTGGGACGAGATGAAGCGCTACATCTGGGCCTCAGAGTGCGCGCTGGCAGGCGCGCCCGGCGTCGCCCCGATGGGCCTCGGCATGGTCGGGCCGTGCATCATCGGTTACGGCACCCCGCAGCAGAAGGCGTACTACCTGCCCCGGCTGCTCGCGGGCGAAGATTACTGGTGCCAGGGCTACTCGGAGCCGGGCTCGGGCTCTGACCTTGCCTCCCTGCAATTGCGCGCGGTGAGCGACGGCGATGATTATGTGCTGAACGGGACGAAGATCTGGACCACGCACGCGCACCACGCCAACAAGATGTTCTGCCTGGTGCGCACCGATCCGGAGGCGAAGCCGCAGCTGGGCATCACCTTCCTGCTGCTGGACATGAAGACGCCGGGTATCAAGGTCGACCCGATCATCTCGCTCGCGGGCGAGCATGAGCTGAACCAGGTGTTCTTCGACGATGTGCGCGTGCCCAAGAGCGGCCGGCTCGGCAAGGAGAATGACGGCTGGACGGTCGCCAAGTACCTGCTGGAGTTCGAGCGCGGCGGCGGATCGTCGGCCGGGCTGGAAGCGGGCATCGAACGGCTGCAGCGTTTCGTATTCTCCAATCCGGACTCGGATGCGGCGCTGATCCGGCGCGTCGGCGAACTGGCGATGAAGGTGGCCGCGATCAAGACGACCGAGCAGCGGGTGCTGGCGGAACTTACGGGCGGGCAGCCGCCGGGACCGGCCGCCTCGATGCTGAAAGTGCAGCGCACCGAGCTGATGCAGGCGATCGATACGGTCGGCATCGAGGCGCTGGGCGAACACGCCGGCGTCTACCAGCCGGCCGCCTGGCAACCGGGCGCGAACGAGGACGTGATCGGCCCCGGCGAACTGGTGATCGGCATGGCACGCTACCTGAACAACCGGGCCGGCTCGATCTATGGCGGCTCGAACGAGGTTCAGCGCAACATCATGGCGAAGGCTGTTCTGGGGCTCTGAAGGCGCGTCGCTGGCCGGGACGACTCGGCCTATTCTCGCCCGATGTTGGTCGAAGGCGACGCATCTGATTTCCGCATGACCGTGCGGCGGCGCGGGGCGATGTTCGCTGCGCCGGCAGCGGCGCTGCAGCCCTATGTATCAGGCTATCATGTCTATGCTGCGGGCGGCTGCGCCGAGGCGCCGGCAACGGACTGGTTCTTTCCGGGCTGGGCGAATGTGCGTTTCGCGGTCAATGCCGGACCCTGGCAGGTCCGGTTTGGTGATGGCGAGGCGTATGAAGTGCCGGCCTGCAGCTTGTTCGGACCATCTTCGAAGGCGATCTGCAGCACGGCGACCGGCGGCGTGCTGTTCGGCGCAGGCCTGACGCCGCTCGGGTTTGCGAGCCTGCTGCGCAGACCGGCGCAGGCGGTCGCAGATCGGGTCGTGGACCTGCATTCCGACTGGCCGGACGCGGCCTTGCTGCACCAGAAGCTCGAACGCGCCGAAAGCCTGGAGGCGGTCAAGGCGGCGCTCGACGACGCATTGGCGCAGCGCTTCCGGAAGCTGCGACCGGGTGCTGAGGAGAGCATCCTGGCGCTGCACCGCCTGCTGGTGAACGATCATGGCACGAGCATTGATGAAACGGCGCAGCGACTGGGCCTTTCACTGCGCAGCCTGAACCGGCTTTCGACCGGCGCCTTCGGATTTTCGCCGAAGCTGCTGCTGCGACGCTCGCGATTCCTGAAATCGCTGATGGCGGCGCTGAGGGCACCGGAACGCGCGCTGGGGGACGTGATCGACGATGGGTATTTCGACCAGTCGCATTTCGTGCGCGATGCGCGCGACTTCCTTGGCATGCCGCCGCAGCGGTTCCTTAAGCAGGTGACGCCGCTGATGCGCCAGTCGATGGCGGTGCGCACCAGCGTGCTGGGCGGTCCGGTACAGGCGCTGCATCTCGCCGGCGCGCCGGGCTGACCGATCCTTACAATGCAGGATTGGCCGACTCGGGCAGCATGCTGGCGGCACAGTTGCCCGGACCCGCGGAGACCTGAATGAGATTTTCCCCTTCCCTTGCCCTTGCGGCCTTCGTTCTGGGCGCGGCATGTGGCGGGCCCGAGACGGCAGCTGGCGCCGGGCCTGCGACAGCAGCAGTCGCCGACGGCGACGAAACGGGCGGCGAAGCGGAAAGCACCGGCGAAGAAGGTGGCGGCGGCGCGGTGATCGCCGGCGAATGGCGCTGCAAGGCGCAGGACAACATTCCGATTGGCGTGCTGAAGGTGAAACCGTCCGGCGCCTACGAGTTCACGGTCGTGAAGAACTCCGTCTGGGAGCCGAAACCGGGCGATTCCGGCAATGGCAAAGGGAAGCTGGGCGCGGATGGCGAGCTGGCGAAGCCGCTGAGCGGGCCGCTGGTAAGCGCGTACGAGATCATCGGGATTGCGCGGATCGACGATGATTGGGGCAGCAAGATCTACCTGAACAACGATTTCGGAACCCTGCTGGTCTGTACACCCGCCAGCGAAGGCGGCTGACCCCGCAAGGCGAACGACGCGGCGTCGCGGCGGACGCGGCGTCACACTTTCAGTTTCGATAGCTTGTCGCGCGGGGCGACCTCCGGACATTCTGGGACCAATCACCGAAAAAAGTGCTCTCCCGGAGGAAACCATGAAGTCACCTAACGCTACCCGTATGATTCTTGCTGCGGGTGTATCCGCCATTGCCCTGACTGCGCAGGCGCCTGCCCTCGCGCAGGAAGACACGGCGGCCGACGCCGCCACCGAAACCGAAGAAGCCAGCAGCGACCTGAAACTCGGCTCGATCGTCGTCACAGCCCAGCGCCGCGAAGAGTCCGCGCAGGACGTGCCGATGGCGATCCAGGCCTTCAGCGAAGACACGCTGAAACAGCTCAATATCGACAGCGTCGAAGACCTGCAGATGGTCGTCCCCGGCTTCACGGTCTCGCAGTCTTACCAGGGCGTACCGACCTATACGCTGCGCGGCATCGGCTTCAACACGATCAACCTTTCGGCCACCTCGACCGTCGGTACCTATGTCGACGAGGTTGCCTATCCCTACCCGTTCATGAACTCCGGCCCGGTGTTCGATGTCTCGCGCGTGGAAGTGCTGAAGGGCCCGCAGGGCACGCTGTTCGGCCGCAACACGACCGCCGGCCTCGTCAACGTCGTCACCAACAAGCCGGGCGACGAATTCGAAGCCAGCATGTCGGCCGACTACGGCAACTATGACACCTGGAACCTCGAAGCCATGGTGAACCTGCCGATCTCCGACAACATCCAGGCGCGCTTCGCCATCCGCAGCGAAAACAGCGATGAGGGCTGGCAGCGCTCGGTGTCGCGTCCGAACGAGGACCGTGGCACGATCGACAAGCTTGGCTACCGCGCGTCACTGGCGATCCAGGCGACCGAAAACCTCGACATCAACCTTTCCTACAATGGCTGGACCAACAAGTCCGACACGATTGCCGGACAAGGCATCGGCCTGACCCCGAACACCGATCCGACCTTTATCGTGCCGGGCACGAGCGGTCCGTCGTCGGCTTCGGGCTTCAACCAGCCGGGTCTGGTAAGCTACCTCGCCAACAACTTCCCCACCTCGGCCGAGCAGGCTGACTGGGCGCCGTACGCGCTGCGCGCGGCTTCGGTCGCCGGCGTGCCGGGCATCCAGGGCCCGCACGAGGAAGATTCGACGTTCGACGCAATCCGCGTCGGCGTGAACTACACCTTCGACAACGACATGCGCCTCGTGTCGCTGACGGGTTACAACAAGCTGACGCGCGACGCCGTGCTCGACTGGTCGGGCGTGCCCTACCAGATCCTCCTGCAGGACGTGCAAGGCGAGATCAAGTCGGTCAGCCAGGAGCTGCGTCTCGAAGGCGAGACCGGCATCGCGAACTGGCTGGTCGGCGCCTATTACGGCAAGGACGAGACGACCGACGGCAACCGCACGATGCTGCGCGACAACGCCAACTCAAACTTCGTCTCGACCGCCGCCTACCTGTTGACGGTTGACCCGACGCTGCTCGGCCTGCCGGCCGCCGTGGCGCCGCTCGTGACCGCCGTCAACATCGATCCGGAGACGGGTCTTCCGTACACGGCGGCAGAGCTGCTGAACTCGTTCCAGACCTACTACGACACCGGCGACTTCGAATCGACGACGGCCAGCATCTTTGCCAACGCCGACTGGGAACTCAGCCCGGAATTCTCGCTGACCACCGGCATCCGCTACACGCAGGACAGCCAGAAATACACCGGCTGCTCCGGCGACGTGAACGGCTCGATGCAGCCGAACGTCAACGTGTTCAACCGCGTGTTCTTCTCGTTGATCTACGGCCTGCCGGTGCCGCCGGCGGCGCTGCAGGAAAACGGCTGCAACACCTACGACCTGGCCACCAACTCGTTCGGACCGGTCCAGTCGGACACGGATGAGGATAACGTCAGTTGGCGGATCGTCGGTAACTGGACGCCGCAGGACAACATGCTGCTCTTCGCGTCGGTGACGCAGGGCTACAAGTCGGCATCCACGCCCGTGAACGCGGCTTCCAAGTCCGAGCAAAACGCCCCGGCCACGCAGGAAGACCTGCTGGCCTATGAAGCCGGCATCAAGGCGCAGCTCTTCAACCAGCGCCTCCAGACGAACGCTTCGCTGTTCTACTATGACTACACGGATAAGCAGTCGGCTTCGTTCTTCCCGGATCCGATCTACCGTGCGCTGTCGCGCCTGCAGAACATCCCGAAATCGGAAGCCTACGGTCTCGACGCAGAAGTCACCTGGCTGGTCAACGAGAACCTGACGGCGATCGGTGGCCTGACGCTGCTAAAAACCGAGATCAAGGAATTCGACACGTCAGACGCGTTCGGCCTGCCGACCAGCTCCGCCGGCGACCCGCTGCTCTACAGCCCGGAGACCTCGGCCAGCCTCGCGCTGCTCTACGACCGTCCGATCAACGAAAGCCTCGGCTTCCGCGGATCGCTGTCCGGCCGCTGGCAGAGCGACTCGACGGCCGGTGATCCGGCGGACTCCCGCTACGACATCGACGCCTATGGCCTGCTGAACGGCTCGATCGGCGTCTATTCGATCAACAACAAGTGGGATGTGTCGGTGTGGGGCCAGAACCTCACCGACGAGTACTACTGGCAGCAGATCACCTCGAACGCGAACGTGATCCTGCGCTTTGCCGGCAAGCCGCGCACCTACGGTGTCACGCTGAGCTATCGTTACTAATCACTGAACCCTTCCTCCCAGGGACTTGCCGTGGCGGGCAACCGCCACGGCTTTCTTTTGGCCGGAGGACTCGCCTCAGAGGCGAGCGGCAGGCATTTTGCACTAGGCTGGGCAGACTTCCGTTTGGAGACAACGCTCATGTTGCGCCTGAATTTGACCGCTGCCGCCCTGGTGGGCGCCGCCCTGCTCGCCGGTTGCGCCCAGACGGGCGAAATTCCCGCGACGGCCCTGACCGTCGCTGCGGAAGCCCCGGCAGGCTGGCGGCCCTTCTCGGCTGATAGCCCGTGGAACACGCCGATCGGGGAGAACCCGAAACTTGACCCGAATTCGGACGTTCTGGCAGCCGATGTCGGCGCCGGCGGCGATCTCTACATCAACATGGCCGAGTGGTCGGTCATGGTTAAGTATTTCGACTCCTCGGCCGCGCCGAAACGAAGCGTGCGCGCGCTGTACGAGGGCCGTTACGGCCGCGGCTTCGGGCCCGACGACCTGGTGCCGCTGCCGGCCGACACCCTGCCGGAAGGCGCCACCGACGCGCAGACCCACTACACCACGCTGGTCGATCCGGTTCGCAACATCGCCTGGGATACCCGCCAGCTCGGCAAGTCGCTGCAGGGCGACTGGTTTGCCGGCTTCGGCACGAAGGTCGACCTCACCGGCACCGGCGTCTCGATGCCCTGGATGAAGGCCGAGCGCAGTGACCTGGCCGCCGGCCCGCGCCCCTCGGGCACGCCGCTGATCGCTGGCCTGATCCGGGTTGACGAGGTCAAGGCCGGCCGCATCGATCATGCCCTGGCCTTCGCCTATCCGATGGCCCAGACTGGCAAGTTCGTGCCGCCCGCCAGCACGGCGCTGACGGCGGCGAGCCCCGAAGGCGAGCGCCATATCGGCCTGCCGATGGGCGCGCGGATCCAGCTGGACCCGGCGTACGACATCGACCAGACGCTGCTCTCGCCGGGCGCGAAAGTCGTCGCCAAGGCGCTGCAGGAATACGGCGCGATCCTCGTCGACGAGGCTGGCGCCACAGTGCTCTATGCCGAGAGCGGCGCCGAGCAACTGGCAGCGTGGGACGGCGTGCTTGCCGCCGGCGACCTGCAGATGCTGTTCACGCAGGATTTCATCGCGACGCACTTCCGCGTCATCGATACCGGCCCCGCCCTGCCGGGCATTCCGGCAAAGCTCAACTAGGCCGGGACGTGTCGTAGGGACTGTCGAGGGAGAAGGTGGGGATGATTGCCACCATCTCCTCGCCATTCTCACCCACGAGGTCGTAGGTGCCCCGCATGATGCCTGATGGTGTCGCCAGCGGCGCACCGGACGTGTAGTTGAAGCGCTCGCCCGGGCCGAGCGTCGGCGTCTGGCCGATCACGCCTTCGCCGTCCACAGCCTGCAGCCGGCCGGCGGCATCCACGATCTGCCAATGGCGCCGCGCGATGGTCCAGGTCCGCTCGCTCTCGTTCTCCACATCGACCGTGTACTGCCACATGAAACGGTGGCGGCCGGGCTCCGATTCATCGTGCAGGAAACGGGCGCGCACACGGATGCGCACACCGTCGGTCACGGCTTCGTAATGCGGAGGCGCAGGGCGTCGGGCCATCGGGGAAGGCTTGAAGTCCAACCGTTCACAGCGCGTTAAGTGCGCCCTCGAAGTCTGCGACAAGATCGTCGCCATCCTCAAGTCCCACCGACACACGAACCCAGCTGCGGTCGAGTCCCATGGCGGCCTGTTCGGCATCCGTCAGGGCACGGTGGGTCGTCGTCGAGGGGTGGCAGGCGAGGGTCTTGGTGTCGCCGAGATTGTTGCAAATATCAGCGATTTTCAGGCCGTTGAGAAACTTGAACGCTTCCGCCTGGCCGCCCTTCAGCGAA
Source organism: Acidobacteriota bacterium (assembly GCA_016712445.1). NCBI lineage: Bacteria > Pseudomonadati > Acidobacteriota > Acidobacteriota bacterium. Next base: position 58,555 of record JADJRB010000010.1, read on the forward strand.
ATCGCGAGCAGCGTGCCGCCGGACTTCATCTGCTTCTTATGAATTTCGTAATGTGGGTGGTCCTTGCGGTGCGGATAGCGCACGGCAGCCACGGCGGGATGTGCGGCGACCGCGTCGGCGAGCCGGGCGGCGGTGCGGCTTTGCGCTTCAACGCGCAGCTGCATGGTCTCGAGGCCTTTCAGCACGACCCACGCATTGAACGGCGAACAGGCCGGGCCGATGTGGCGCAGCCACGGATCGTACACCTCGGTCATCAGCTTTTCGTTGCAGAGGATGGCGCCGGCGAGGACGCGACCCTGCCCATCCATGTGCTTGGTGGCGGAGTAAGCCACTACATCGGCGCCGAGTTCGAACGGACGCTGCAGCACTGGCGTGGCGAACACGTTGTCGACGACGAGCAGCGCGCCGGCCTTCTTGCAGAGCTTGGACACGGCCGCGATGTCGACGCCGTCGAGCAACGGGTTGGCCGGCGTCTCGATCAGCACCAGCTTGGCGCCCTTGGCGAGTTCGCGTTCCCAGGTGGCCAAGTCGGCGCCGTCGACGAAACACGTCTCGATGCCGAATTTCGGCATCTGGTTTGTAAGGATCCAGCGGCAGGAGCCGAACAGCGCCGCAGCGGCGACGACACGGTCGCCGGCCTTCAGGGGCGCAAGGATAGCCGAGGAAATGGCGCCCATGCCGGAGCCGGTGACGCGGCAGGCCTCGGCGCCCTCGATCAGGCAGAGACGCTGCTGCAGCATCTCCGCCGTCGGGCTGCCGTAGCGGGAATAGACGAAGCCGCCTTCCCGGCCAGCCATGCGCGCCTCGGCCTGTTCAGCCGAATCGTAGGCGTAGCCGGAGGTCAGGAAGATGGCCTCTGAAATCTCGCCGAACTGCGAGCGCATCAGGCCGCCGCGCACCGCCTGGGTCGCAGGTTTCCAGCCTTTGGGCCCCTGTTCGGGATCGTCGCCGCCGGGTGCGTCAGCCATGTTCGCGCTCGTCCTTGTGTTTCCGGGAGAGGGACTTATGCCTGATGACCCATGGGGTGCAAGTGATGGCGGATTCGGCGGGCGTGCTGCCCGACTTCGAGATAGACGCGCTGGTGGCCTCAGGGGCCATCCGCAGCACGCTTCCGCTTGAGCCGGGTCAGGTCCAGCCGGCGAGCCTGGACTTGCGGCTGGCGGAAGATGCCTACCGGCTGCGTGCGAGCTTCCTGCCCGGCAAGGACCGCTCGGTCGCCGACATGCTGCAGGAGCCGGGCATCCAGATGCACCGGGTGGAGCTGACTGGCCAGGGCGCCGTGCTGGAGACAGGCTGCGTCTATCTTGTGCCGCTGCAGGAAGGCCTGCGCCTGCCTGCCGGCCTCGCCGCGCGGGCCAATCCGAAGAGTTCGACAGGGCGCATCGATGTGTTCACGCGCCTCGTGACCAATCGCGGCCGGGCCTTCGACGAAGTGCCGATGGGCTATTCCGGGCCGCTATACCTGGAAGTGAGCCCGCGCACCTTCCCGATCATGGTGCGCCCCGGCGACCGGCTGGCGCAGATCCGGTTCAAGCGGAAGAAGCCGGAAACGCTGAAGGAAAAGGTGGTATCGATCGACCTTGAGCCGCCGGCCGGCGAACCAGCGGGCTACCGGGCGAAGCATCATTCGGGCGTGGTCGACTTGCGCGGACTCGGCGCGCACGAAGCGGCGCAGTTCTGGGAGCCGGTGTATCCGAAGGATGGGCGCATCGTGCTCAATCCGGAAGAGTTCTACATCCTCGTCAGCCGCGAGACCGTGAAGGTCGCCGCCGACGAGGCGGCCGAGATGGCCCCGATCGCGCCGGAACTGGGCGAATTCCGGGCCCATTATGCAGGCTTCTTCGATCCGGGCTTCGGCCTGAACACGGGCGGCAGCCGGGCGGTGCTGGAAGTGCGCTCACGCGACGTGCCTTTCATCCTCGAGCACGGCCAACCGGTGGCGAAACTGATCTACGAGGACATGACCGCCAAGCCGCGCGCTCTCTATGGTGGGCAAGGCTCCAACTATCAGGGCCAGGGCCTCAAGCTTTCGAAGCATTTCGCCTGAGGGCGTGGAACCCGTTGATTTTCTATGCATTGATCCGGCAACCCGCCACAAGCGCGGGGGCCGTTCGCGAGTGCGACCGGCTACGCTCGTCACTGAAAGGATGTGCCATGAAATTCATCACGAAAGCCGCCCTCGCCCTCGGACTGGCTATTGCGCCCGTTGCGGCCGCAAATGCGCAGGCTCCCGAGTTCCGCGCTCCCGCTCCGCAATCCTTCAGCGCCGAGGAGCTTCAGAGCTACGGCCTGAACGAGAACCAGATCGCTACCGTGCAAGACTACGAGAAAGCCGGCTACCGCATTGAACTGCTGACGCCGGAAGAGGCCGAAGCCTACAATGCAGGCCTCTCGAACAACAACATCCTGGCCCTGATCGGCCTTGTCGCGATCGTGGTGGTGGTTGCAGCAGCCGTCTAAATGAAGCTGCGCAATCTCTGTATGGCGCTGGTGCTCGGACTGGGTGCCTGCGCCATACATCCCGCGACCGACCCGGCGAGTTTTGCCGCGCAGACCGGTCGCAACAGTTTTGAGTTCCCCCGTACGAAAGTCGAGCCGCAAGACACGCTGCTCCTGCCCGTCACGCATGACCGGCAGGTCGACGGCGCCGCCTGCGGCGCACACGCGCTGGCGAGCCTGATCAATTATTGGGAAGGCGCCGGCACCGTGACCGGTGCACAGATGTTTGCCGAAGCGCCGCCCGCCGACGCGGCGGCAGGTTATTCGATCGCCGAGGTGATGACACTGGCGCAAGGCCACGGCCTGCTGGCCAGCGCGGTGCGGATGCCCGCGGACGGACTGATCGCCGAACTGGAAGCCGGACGGCCTGTCATGGTGCCGGTGTCGGTTCCGTCCGTGTACGTGCAGCCTTGGCAACTACCGGGCGCCAACGTGCCTGTGCTGGGCGTTCCGGCTGATTTCGTGACGACACGCACGGCGTGGCTGTCCGAACGGCTCGGACAGTCGATGCTCAACCACTATGTGCTCGTCGCCGGCTATGACGGCGACACGTTCATCGTGATGGAGCCCGTGATGGGCCTGCGCACGATCTCAGCCGAAAGGCTGGAACGCTACCGTGCGCCCTTCGGCAACGCGGCGGTCGTATTCAGCCTTCCCGCCAGAACCGCAAACTGATCCCTCAATCCTTGATCGGCGGCACCGGCTGCGGCGGCACGTCTGCATCCTGCTCGTGCACCTCGACCAGGCCGAGCGCCACGTGGCTGTGCTTGCGGCTGTAGAGGAAATAAATCGCGAGGCCGATCGCGCCCCACACGGGCAAGACCATCTTCGCCACGAACGGCAGGTTCAGGTAAAGGCCGAGGCAGCCGATGGCGGCGAGCGGCGCAATGATCCAGACGAGCGGCGTACGGAACGGCCGATGGCGATGCGGGTCCTTGCGGCGGAGCATCATCACAGCGATGGCGACCATGAAGAATGCGAACAGCGTGCCGGAGTTCGAAATGTCCGCCAGCTGACCAACCGGGAAGAAGGCCCCGGCGATGGCGACGCAGATGCCGGTGAAGATCGTCATCTTCCAGGGCGTACGGTATTTCGGGTGTACGTCGGCAAGTTTTTCCGGCAGCAGGCCGTCACGCGCCATGACGAAGAAGATGCGCGTCTGGCCGTAGATCATCATCAGGATAACCGAGGGTAGCGCGATCGATGCGGCGAGACCGACGAGGTTGCCGACCACACCGAAATCAATGATGCGCAGCGTTTCGGCGAGCGCTTCCTTCGAGCAGACGATCGGGGCATCGCCCAGAGCTTTCAGTTCGGCGCAGCGGTCAGCGAACGCGACACCGTCCGGCGAGAGCACATTGCCGGCGGCATCGGTGATCGGCTGGGCGCCGACCGTACCGATCACGCCGGCCGCGACGAGCAAGTAGAAGATGGTACAGATGCCGAGCGAGCCGATCAGGCCGATAGGCACGTTGCGCTGCGGGTTCTTCGTCTCTTCGGCGGCGGTCGACACCGCGTCGAAGCCGACATAGGCGAAGAAGATCGACGCCGCTGCGCCAACGACGCCGAGGCCGCCTTCACCGAAGAAGCCCGTGGGCATGAGCGGCGAAAAATTCTCGCCCTTGATGATCGGCAGGCTGAGCGCGATGAAGGCGGTCAGCGCGACGACTTTCACGGCGACAAGGACGGCGTTGACCGATGCGCTCTCGCTGGTGCCGAGCACGAGCAGCCAGGTAACGAGGCCCGCCACCACGATGGCCGGCAGATTGATGATGCCGTGACTGAAATCGACGGACGGAACGAAGCCGTCAAAGCCCCACGCGGGACCACTACTGAGGAAATCCGGTAAGGCGAGGCCTGTCGTGCTGTGCACCAGCCCCATGACGTAGCCCGACCAGCCGACGCAGACGGCAGAGGCCGCGACCGCGTATTCGAGGATCAGCGCCCAACCGACCATCCAGGCGAGCAACTCGCCCATCACCGCGTAGGTGTAGGTGTAGGCGGAGCCCGATACCGGCACCATCGAGGCGAGTTCGGAATAGCAGAGCGCGGCGACGGCGCAGACGAAGCCTGCGATGACAAAGGAGAACATCATCCCCGGCCCGGCCTTCTGCGCCGCGGCTGCGGTCAGCACGAATATCCCTGTGCCGATGATCGCGCCGATGCCGAGCAGCGTCAGCTGGATCGGCCCCAGCGAACGATGGAGTGATTTCTTTTCCGCCGTCGCAAGGATGGCGTCGAGCGATTTAACCCGGTCAAAGATCATGTGATTGTCCTGAACAGCCTGGTACGCCTGCGCGTATCCACCAACATTCCCGCTATCGGCGCGAACCTAGCGGATCGGGCGGCGGGCGCAAGCCAGACTCGCGCGGCGCGCGACGCAGTCAGCCGCCAAAAGCGTAGACCAGCGAAAAACGCGTGGCCGTATCGGTCGCTTCGAAGCCGGGCTGCGGATCGGTATCGTGCCGGACTTCAAACGACACCCTGGCCGACAGGTTGCTCACGAGTTTCGCCGTCAGCGTGGCGTTGTTGCTGATCTGGGTTGAGGCATCAGCATAGATGAGGTTGGAATCATTGCCGAATTTTACGGCTTCGTTGAAGGCGAGGCCAAACTTCGATGCGGCGATGAATGAGCCGGACTGTTCCGTGCGCGCCGGCGTCGTGACCGGCGGCACGCCGGCGGTTACGGCCTTGATCTCGTCGATCTTGATACCGGGGCCGCCTTCGAGCGACCACATGGCATGCTCGCCGTCGATGATATGCCACCCGAGACCGGCGCCTGCGAATGACCGGCTGTCGAAGGCGGAGAATTCATCCACTTCATGCGAGACCCGTCCGAAGGCGAACAATGCGTCGTTCAGTGTACGGTTGGTCTGGCCGGCCAGGAACAGGCGGCCCTTGGTCTGGTCCCCGTCCTTGGTGCCATAGTCGGCGACGATCTCGAAACTGTTGCGCCAGGCCTGGGTTTCGTAGGCGCCCTTGACGCCGATGCCGAGGTCGCTGGTATCGGTATTGCCGGTATTCAGGCCGGCGCTGAGCGAGCCCTCGCCTTTCCAGCCTTCGGTTTCGGAAATGGCGGGCAGAGCGAGGCAGCTGCCGGCCACGAGGGCGGCGAAAGCGAGCTTCATGGAGATCTCCTGTTTTTACGTTCAGGGCAGCGCCGGAAGACAGGGCCCGGCGCGCGAGGGGTCTTAGAACCCGAAGGGCGGCAGCGAGTCGAACGCTTTTTTCAGCGCCTCCCCCCAGCCGCTTGAGATCGTCTGGTAGTAAGGGTCTTCCGCCTCGATGCGTTTCGACAGGCCGAGGCGGAGGGCATCAGTGTCGATCACCTGCAGGTCCAGCGGCAGGCCGACGGACAGGTTGGCCTTCACGGTGGAGTCGAATGAGACGAGCAGCAGCTTTGCCGCATCCTCAAAGCTCATCGCAGGATCATATGCGCGCACGAGGATCGGGCGGCCGTATTTGGTCTCGCCGATCTGGAAAAACGGCGTGTCGGCGCTCGCTTCGATGAAGTTGCCTTCCGGGTAGATCATGAACAGGCGCGGCTCCATGCCCTTCACCTGCCCGCCGAGGATCAGCGTGGAATTGAAGGCGGCATCGGCTTTCTGGCCGGTCGAGGCGTTTGACGCGATCACGTCCTTCAGCGTCTCGCCGACATGGCGCGCGATCTGGAACATGGTGGGCAGTTCGAGGATCGAGGGCCGCCGCTCGGAGGGCGCCTTGGTGCGCTCTTCCAGCAGGCTGACGACCGACTGGGTGGTGGCCAGGTTGCCCGCAGTCATCAGCACCAGCGCCCGCTCGCCCGGTACAGACCACGTAAACAACTTGCGGAAGCGGGAGATATTGTCGACGCCCGCATTGGTGCGGGTATCCGACATGAAGACCAGGCCGCGATTGAGCTTCAGACCGACGCAGTAAGTCATTTACCTGAACCGCCGACGCGGCTTTCTCATTGTTGCTGTACCTGGATCGACACATCGAGCGATTCGTTTGCCGCGCCGAACCGCATGCCAGAAACGGGAGCGGCCTCCCGGTAGTCAAGTCCTGTCGCCACGCGAACATAGCGGCTGTCCGGGGAAATCGCGTTGGAGATGTCGAATCCGACCCAGCCGAGCCGCTCAACATGAACCTCGGCCCAGGCATGGCCGGCATCCTGCTGGACCCGGTCGTTCATCATCAGGTAGCCCCCGGCATAGCGGGCCGGATAGCCAAGCAGGCGCGCGGCGGCGATGAAGACATGCGCATGGTCCTGGCAGACGCCGTGGCCGGCTTCCAGCGCGTCTTCGGCCTTGGTATCGGCGTCGGTCCAGCCGGGTTCATAGCGGATTGCGTCGCGCACCAGCTGGGCCACGCCGTGCAGGCGGGCGATGTCGCCGCCGCTGCCATCAGGCGAGGCTTTGGCGAGCTTGCGCACCAATGGTCCGGGACGTGTCAGCGCGGTGGCCCGGCGGAAAAGCCAGAGCGGCGCGAAGCCGCGATGCACGCCGATCACGCCTGCCCGGTCTTCCACCTCCACTTCGCCTTCGCTGGAGATGACCAGCTCCTTGGCCCCCTCAATCAGGCTGACCAGCTGAACCCAGTTGGCGTTCTGGTCCTCGTATTCGGCTTCGATCTTCCCGCCTTCGATGTGCAGGTCCCAGCTCAGCACCTGCTGGCCAACGCGCGATTTCGGTGCCTGGCGCAGCTGCAGCAGGCCATACGAGACCGGGCTGGTATAGCTGTAGTGCGACGCATGCTTGATCTTCAGGCGCATCAGGCTGCCTTCACCGGTTGAAGCGGAAGTCTTCCTCGACGTGTCCGGCGAGGGTGTTGTTGGAATGGATGAAGTGGGTCAGGAATTCGTGCAGCCCCCGCTCCATGATCTGGTCGATGGTCAGGTCTTCCAGCTCGTCGCGCAGGCCAAGGACAAAGTCGAGGCTCGGGCGGCGGACATTGTAATCCGTACACAGATGGCCAAGGTTGCCGGCGATCTTGCGCATGCAGTAGAGCAGCGAGCGCGGCATGCGCCGGTCGAGGATCAGGAAATCCGCGATCGTCAGCGGACGTGTCTCGCCGCCGTGCAACCAGCGGAACGAGCGCTCGGCGGAGGCCGCACGCAGGATTGTCTCCCATTGCACGTTGTCGAGGGTCGATCCGACAAGGTGCACCGAGGGCAGCAGCACGTAATACTTCACGTCGAGGATGCGGGCGATGTTGTCCGCCCGCTCGATGAAGGTTCCGGTGCGCGTGAAATTGTAGATGTCATTGCGCAGCATCGTGCCGACCGTTGCGCCGCGCACGAGCGAGCTTTGCTTGCGGATGAGACCCAGCACATCCGGCAAGTCCGTTTCGCGCACCGGGCGCGCGAGCGCGGATTTCAGCGTGATCCATGTTTCATTGACCGCTTCCCAGACTTCGCGGGTCAGCGCGGTGCGCACGAGACGGGCGTTGTTGCGCGCCGCTTCGATGACCGAGATCACGCTCGACGGGTTCGCAGGGTCGCGCAGCAGGAAGTTGATGACGCTCGGGCCGTCGAACTTGCCGCCGGCTTCCAGAAAGGCGCTGCGTGCCCAGGCCGTGTCAATGATCGACGCCCACTCGTCTTCGGCATGGTCCGACCGGGTCAGCGCGATGCGGAAACCTGCGTCGGCGAGACGCGCGGTGTTTTCCGCCCGCTCGAGGTAGCGGTACATCCAGAAAAGGCCGCCTGCGGTCTTGCCCAGCATCGCGCCTAGTCCTCCAGAACCCAGGTATCTTTGGTGCCGCCGCCCTGGCTAGAGTTGACGACGAGCGAGCCCTTCTTCAGCGCCACGCGGGTCAGGCCGCCGGGCGTGATCTCGATGCCGTCCGGTGACATCAGCACGAACGGACGCAGATCGACATGGCGCGGTGCGAGGCCGGACCGTGTGAGAATCGGCACGGTGGAAAGGGCCAGCGTAGGCTGTGCGATATAGTTGGACGGCTTGGCGGTGAGCTTGGCGCGGAAGGCTTCAAGTTCCTTGCGGGAGGCGGCGGGGCCGACGAGCATGCCGTAGCCGCCAGACCCATGGACTTCCTTCACCACCAGTTCGCTCAAGTGCTCCAGCACATAGGCAAGCGACGACGGCTCCGAGCAGCGCCAGGTGGGCACGTTCTTCAGGATCGGCTTCTCGCCGGTATAGAACTGCACGATGTCCGGCATGTAGGAGTAGATCGCCTTGTCGTCGGCAATGCCGGTGCCGGGTGCGTTGGCGATGGTTATGCCGCCGGAGCGGTAGACGTCGAGGATACCCGGCACGCCAAGGAAGGAATCCGGGCGGAAGTTCAGCGGATCGAGATAGTCGTCATCAACGCGCCGGTAGAGCACGTCGATCGGCGTGTAGCCCATGGTCGTGCGCATCGCGATGCGGCCGTCCACGACCCGCAGGTCGTGGCCCTCCACCAGCTCGGCGCCCATCTGGTCGGCGAGGAAAGCGTGCTCATAGTAGGCAGAGTTGTGGATACCGGGCGTCAGCACGGCGACAACCGGGCGCCCCTTGCAGGCTGGCGGAGCGCAGGCCGAGAGCGAGCGGCGCAGGGACTTCGGATAATCGCTGACCGGCCGCACACGGATCTTCGTGAACAGCTCGGGAAACATCTGCAGCATCGTTTCCCGGTTCTCCAGCATGTAGGAGACGCCGGACGGCGTGCGGGCATTGTCTTCCAGCACGAAGAACTCGTTCTCGCCGGTGCGCACGAGGTCGACGCCAACGATATGCGTGTACACCCCACCCGGAGGTGCAACGCCAAGCATCTTCGGAAGGAAAGCGTCATTGTTCTCGATCAGCTCCACCGGCACCCGGCCGGCGCGGATGATCTCCTGACGGTGGTAGATGTCGCTCAGGAAGGCGTTGATCGCCCGGACGCGCTGCTCAATGCCGCGCGTCAGGCGCGCCCATTCCTTGGCCGCAATGATGCGGGGCACGATGTCAAACGGGATCAACCGCTCGTCGGCGTCGTCCGATCCATAGACGTTGAAGGTGATACCGGTGCGCCGGAAGAAGGTTTCCGCTTCGCGCGCCTTGCGCCTCAGGCGTTCGGGGGGCTCGTCCTGCAGCCATTCGGCATAGCGGGCATAGGGCGCGCGCGCCCGGTCGCCAGCCCCGTCCATCTCATTGAAAAATGCTGGAGTTTCTCCCATGCGCCCCACCTTACGCAGGATTCACGCGCGCTCAACGGGGTTCGCGTGGGGGGCACAGTGCGCCGGGCGCTGCCTGAGGCGCAGGCAAACCCGGCTTCGGGCTGCCCGAAAATCCGGCAAAGCGTTAAGTCCCGACCTGATGCAGGGGCCAGAACAAGGGGATCACCACGCTCGCGACCACCACGAAGATGATGTTCAGCGGCGCGCCGAACCGCACGAAGTCGAGGAACTTGTAGCCGCCGGCGCGGTAGACCAGCGTGTTCGTCTGGTAGCCGATGGGCGTGGCAAAGCTGGCGCTCGCGGCGAACATCACGGCCACCACGAAGGCGCGCGGGTCGACCCCGATCTGGTTCGCGAGGCCAATGGCGAGCGGCGTGATGAGGATGGCCGCCGCGTTGTTGCTCATCACTTCGGTGACGAGCGAGGTGAAGGCATAGACGATCACCAGCAGCGCCAGCGGGCCCATACCCTTCGACAGGTCGGCCAGGAATCCGACGACGAGCGCGGCGGCGCCGGTCTTCTCCATCGCGATACCGAGACCCAGCATACCGAAGATCAGCATCAGGATGTCCCAGCGGATCGATTGGTAAGCTTCCTGGTGATCGAGGCACCCGAAGGCGACAACGGCCGTTGCGGCGATGATGGCAAGGCCCGCAATCGGCATCAACTCGATTGCGGCCAGGCCCATCACCAGCAGCACGGCACCGATGGCGATCGGCGCCTTGTCGCGCCGGATTGCGCGTTCGGTGCTTTCAGTGAGGTTATTTAGAACACCGTCCTCGAACATCTGGCGCATGCCGCGCGGCGGCCCTTCGATCAGCACCGTGTCGCCGACTTCGAAGCGCAACTCGTCGATCTGGCGCGCCATGTTCTCGCCGCGCCGGTGGATGGCGAGCACGTATACGCCGTAGAGGCGCGCGAGGCCGAGGCCAGCGAGGCGGCGCCCGACAAGGCGCGACTGGGGCCCGATGACACCCTCCATCACGACCGTCTCAGTGGTCTGGACAGGTTCGAATGAGGCGGGCGCGTTGGCCTGTGCGCCAATCGCTACATTGCCCGCTTCCTTCAGCGTGAGCATTTCGGAAACCGGCGAGCGAAGCACCATACGGTCGCCGGGCTGCAGCACGATTTCCTTGAGATTGCTGCGCAGCGACAGGCCCTCGCGGAACACGTCGATGACGGTGAAGCCCTTCTCGGCCGTGAAGCCCGTCTCCGTAATCTTCTTGCCGACGAGGTCCGACTGCAGCGGAATGAGGATCTGCGCGACGAAGCGGCGCTCCTTGTTGTCGGGCAACAGCGATGACAGCGTCTCACGCTTCGGCAGCAAGAACGGGCCGAGCAGCGTGACGTACAGAATGCCGACGCCGGCGAACATCAGGCCCGCCATCGAGATTTCAAACATGCCGAAGGCCGGCATGCCCTCACGCTGGGCAACGCCGTCGACGAGGATGTTTGTGGACGTACCGATCAATGTGGTCGTACCGCCGAAGATGGCGGCAAAGGACAGCGGGATCAGCAGTTTGGAGGGCGCAACATTGATCGAGCGCGCAAGCCGCACAGCCACCGGGATGAGGATGATGACCACCGGCGTATTGTTGATGAAGGCCGACAGCAGCACCACGCCGCCCATCATGGCGATCACCGCAAGCGCCGGAGACCCATTCTGCGCGAGACGCGCGACGAACCTCCCGACCCAGTCGATCACACCTGTGCGCTCAAGCGCCGCTGACAGGACGAACATCGCCGCGACGGTGATCGGCGCGGCGTTGGAAAAGACGGAGAGCGTGTCGCTGACCGAAAGGATGCCGGTGAGCATCAGCGCGCCCATTGCCAACAGCGCCACCACGTCGGCCGGGATCTTCTCGCGCACGAAGCCGAAGAACACGATCACGACAAGGACCAGCACGAAACCGATCTGGAAGGTCGAGCTTTCGAGAATTGGGGCGAGCATGCAGGTCCCTGAGCTGTTGGCAGCGGCGCCAGACAAGCCTGAACCGGGCGCCAGCGCAACTGTCTGACACTTCTGTAAAACTCACTCGCCTGTTGAGATCGGCGGTGCCCGATGGCATGCGCGGTCGGGCGTGGGCAAGCGAACCGGGGCTGGCATGCTGAAATACCAGGGCGACATGGCTGGCCGGCAGGCCTTCATCCGCGCAAACACGCGCCCTGTGCCGGTGGCCGGGCTGGATATTGGCACGGCCGGTGCGCCCGAACCGATGCGGCTCTGGCTGGCCGATGAGATCACGCCGATCTGGACCGCCACCGAAGCGGACCTCGATCAGGCGGGGCTCGACCCGCCCTTCTGGGCGTTCGCCTGGGCCGGCGGACAGGCGGTCGCGCGCCTCCTGCTCGGCGATCCTGCGCGGGTGCGCGGCAAGCGGGTGCTGGATATCGCGGCCGGCAGCGGGATGATTGCGATTGCGGCGGCCCGGGCCGGAGCCGCGCGCGTCGACGCCAACGATATCGATCCGCTGTGCGAAGCGGCGACTGCGCTGAACGCCGAGCTCAATTGCGCCGAAGTCGGCTGGATCGGCGGCAACCTGCTGGACGGGCCGGTCCCGGATGTGGATGTGATCGTGGCCGGCGACATCTTTTACCAGAAGCAAATGGCCAGCCTGTTCCTCGCCTGGCTGGGCACCGCAGCGGCGCGCGGGATCGACGTTTATGCCGGCGATCCGGGCCGCGCCTATGCGCCTCGCGACGCGCAGCCGCTCGCCGAATACGACATTGCCACCAGCCTCGACCTCGAGGGTGTCACCCAGCGCCGGGCGCGGGTCTGGAAACTGTGAGGCCCCCCCCGGATGCCGGACTGGAGCGGGTACACGGGATCGAACCGAGATAGCTAGCTTGGAAGGCTAGTGCATTACCATTATGCTATACCCGCCCGTCAGGGCCGCGAAAGCGGCGGCATTGGCGGGGTGGTGGAGGGAGCTGGATTCGAACCAGCGTACGCTAGGCGGCCAGATTTACAGTCTGGTGGATTTAACCACTCTCCCATCCCTCCACGGGACCCGCGCCAACGCCGTTTGACGCCGCCGCGCCGCCGCTTCAAAAGGGCTTTCATAAACCCCCGATCCACGCCGGAAGCGGCCTTATAAGGATGAACCTCATGGCGCGCAACCATGCAAAACGACCGGGACACAGGCCCCCCAACGCGCCCGGAGGCCCGCCGGGACAGCGCCCCCAGGGCGGCGATTTCCAGCGCCCGCCGCGCGAAAAGGAAGGCGGACCAGTCTGGCTTTGGGGCACGCACGCCGTGCTGGCCGCCCTTGCGAACCCCGACCGGCAGTTCCTGCAGTTCCTCGCGACCGAGCCGGCCGCGGAGCGCCTGCCCCGCACCGCCCTGCGCCCGCAGATCATCACGGGCAAGGAACTCGACCAGCGCCTGCCGCCGGGCGCGGTGCACCAAGGCATCGCGGTCAAGGCGGAGCCGCTGGAGCCCTTGGCCCTCGAAGACCTGATCGCCGAAGGGGCAACGCGCGTCGTGGTGCTGGACCAGGTCTCTGACCCTCACAATCTCGGCGCCATCATCCGGTCGGCCGCCGCCTTCGGTTTCACAGGCATCGTCCTGCAGAGCCGCAATGCGCCGCCGATCACGGGCGTGGTTGCCAAAAGCGCGGCCGGTGCAGTCGAAACGGTGACGGAAGTGCGCACGGTGAACATCGCCCGCGCGCTCGAACAACTGGGCGAGGCAGGCTTCCACACCGTGGGCCTTGCGGGGGAAAGCCAACGGCCGCTTGACCTCGCGGTGAAGGGCGCCGCCAAGATCGCGATCGTGCTCGGCGCCGAGGGTCCCGGCATCCGGCCGGCCGTTGCAAAGGCCTGCGCTGAGCTGGCGCGCATTCCGATCGCCGCAGAGATGGAAAGCCTCAACGTTTCCAATGCTGCCGCAATTGCCTTCTATGAGGCGAGCCGGGGCGGTTTTCCGCCCGGCTGAACGTCTGATACAGTGAACTGAACCATCGGGGAGACCTCGTCATGCTGCGCATCCTGTCCATCCTGCTCGTGATCGGAGGCCTCGTCGTGGCCGGCCTTGGCGGTGCTGCTTTGCTCGAGACCTACGCGCCGAAGGAACAGGCTGCGATGGCCGCCGCGCCGGCCGAAGAAACAATGGCAACTGAATCGGCCGCCATGGACGACGCCGGCTATGAAGCCGCTGCGACTGAGGTGATGACCGACGCTGCGCCCGCAGCGGAAGAAGCCCCGAAGAGCGAGGCAATCGCCGGCGCGCGCATGGCAGCGCCTGAAAGCGCAGATCCGGAAGTCTCGGTCCAGTCCGAAATGGCTTCCGAAGCCGAACCCGACCTGAACTTCCAGGTGCAGATGGAAGAAGGCGCCGCCGCGATGATGCCGCCGGAACAGAAGATCGCGGCGGCACCCGGCGAAGTATCGACGTCTGTTGCAGTGCCCGAGCCGAAGAAGTCGTTTGAGGAAACCCTGCAGATCGTTCCTGTGGCGCACGAGACGCCGCGTACGGCGGAATACAAGCGCGCGTTCAACGTGACCTTCGCAATCGACGCGACGGGCGACACGACAGCGGCCGACGCGCTGCCGGGCCGCGGCGTCATCGAGGAAGGCGAAGCGAAAGTTTCCGACCGCGTGGAAGTGCGCCTGTCGGGCGCGGGGTTCGACATCGTGCAGACGTCGCCCGGCACCCAGTCGCTTTCTCCGCTCACGGAGAATACCTGGCGCTGGTCGGTTACGCCGCTCTCGGCGGGCGACCATGACCTGACCTTCGAGATCTTCGCCATCGATTCCGATACGGTGACGCCGCTGCGCACCTATCGCGATACGGTGACGGTCAAGGTGTCGGGCCTGAACCGCGCGATCGCCTTCGCCGACCAGGCAAACCCCTTGTTCGTGTTGCTCGGCGGTCTCGGCTCCGCGATTGCCGGCCTGTTCGGCGCCATTCGCTTCTTCGGCAAGCGTTAGGCCGCAGAGACCGACCATGCTAAATTGTCCCAAGAGGCGCAGTCAGCGCCCTTGGGGGAGACGATGACGATCAAGGTTTTCAGTGCCGGGTTCGGACGAACCGGCACACTGTCGCTGAAGCTGGCGCTTGAACAGCTGGGTGTTGGCCCCTGCCATCATATGGAAGAGGTGCTGAAAACCGGGCCCGCACAGGTCGCGCTCTGGAATGACGCGGCGGATGGCCGGCCGGATTTTGAAACCATATTTGCAGGCTACAATTCAGCGGTAGACTGGCCCACCGCGGCCTTCTGGCGCGAGATCGCAGCGGCCTATCCGGACGCCAAGGTCATCCTGTCCACCCGCAGCCCCGAAAGCTGGGTGAAGAGCTTTTCTGACACGATCCTCAAGGTGCTGAAGGACCGGGACAACTGGCCGCCGCCGGCGACCGAGTGGTTGGACATGGTCACCCGCGTCGTCATCGACCGCAGCCTCGGCGGCGTGACCGATGAGCAAGACCTGATCGGCGTGTTCAAGGCGCACGAGGCGGCCGTGAAAGCGGCATTCCCGGCTGACCGGCTGCTGGTGCATGCCGCGAAGGACGGTTGGCCGCCGCTTTGCGCGCATCTGGGCGTGCCGGTTCCGGCGACGCCCTATCCGCGCACCAACAGTACGGAAGAATTCTTCCAGCTGATGAAAGGCGCCGACAACCTTTAGGCGCCGGGCTCAGTAGCTCTTCGGAAGGCCCAGCACGCGCTCGGCGATGAAGTTCAGGATCATCTCGCGGCTGACCGGCGCGATGCGGGCAAGCATGGCTTCGCGCATCATGCGCTCGACATGGTATTCGCGCGCATAGCCCATGCCGCCATGCGTCAGCACGGCGTTTTCGCAGGCTGTGAAACCGGCTTCGGTGCCGAGGTATTTCGCTGCGTTCGCTTCTGCGCCGCAATCCAGCCCCGCGTCGTAGAGCGCAGCGGCTTTGTAGGCGAGCAGCTCGGCGGCGGAAAGCTCCGCCCACGAACGGGCGAGCGGATGCTGGATGCCCTGGTTCTGGCCGATCGGCCGGCCGAACACCACGCGCTCATTGGCATAGCGCGCCGCGCGCTCAAGCGCCGCAAAACCGAGGCCAACGCTCTCGACCGCAAACAGCACGCGCTCGGGGTTGAGGCCTTGCAGCAGGTATTTGAAACCCGCACCTTCCTCGCCGATCAGGTGTTCCTTCGGCACTTCCAGGTTGTCGATGAACAGCGCGTTGCACTCGACGGCCTTGCGGCCCATTTTCGGGATCGGTTTGGCTTCGATGCGGTTGCGGTTGAGATCGGTGTAGAACAGCGACAGGCCGAGGTGCGGTTTCGAGCACTGGTCCTTCGGCGTGGTGCGCGCGATGATCAGGATCTTGTCCGCACGCTGAGCACCTGTGGTCCAGATTTTCCGGCCGTTGATGACATATCCGTTGTTGGTGCGCTCGGCCTTGGTTTCCAGGCTCGACGTGTCGAGGCCGGAGTTCGGTTCGGTCACGGCAAAGCACATCTTCTCCTCGCCGGAGATGATCTTCGGCAGGCTGTCCTGCTTCAGTTCGGGGTTGCCGAATTTCTCAAGCGGCTTCGGCCCGAAGATGTTGAGGTGGATCGCTGAGGCGCCCGAAAAGCCCGCACCGGTGCGCGTCACGGTCTGCATCATGATCGCCGCTTCGGTCAGGCCGAGACCGGCGCCGCCATACTCTTCCGGGAAGGCAATGCCCATCCAGCCGCCCTTGGCCATCGCCGCACAGAACTCTTCCGGCCAGTCGCCTGTCTCGTCCGTCCTGGCCCAGTAGGCGTCGTCAAAAGGCTCGAGCGTCTTTGCCACCGCGTCGCGGATCGCGGCCTGATCTTCGGACATCGGCTGAATCGTGTGCATGGCCAGTCACTCCCTTGCGCGGGAGACTTAGAGCGCGCCTGGAGCGTCGTCCAGCGTCAGTCCGTCGCGGTGTAGTCGCGCGACGTGGAGAAGGACGCGGCGAGTTCGCCGATGTCCTTGCCTTCGATGGCGTCGGCCAGGATGCGCGCCGTGACGGGCGCGAGCAGGATGCCGTTGCGGTAGTGGCCCCCGGCGACGAACAGGCCAGGCGTCACCGTCTCTCCGAGGAAAGGCGCGTGGTCTGGCGTGCCCGGCCGGATGCCGGCCCAGCTCTCCACGACCGGCGCGCCGGCGAGCCCCGGGCAAAGGCGTATTCCCTCTTGCCGCAGCGCCTCGATCGCTTCCGGTTCCGGGGCGTCGAGGATGCGGCCCGGCTCGACCGTTGCGCCGATCACAACTTCGTCGCCGCGCGGCACGAGATAGACGTGCCCGGCCCGCACGACCCGCGCCGGCGCGCCCGGCCCTGCCCTCACCGCCAGCATCTGGCCGGCGTGGCAGTCGATGTCGTCGAGGCCGACGTCCCAGTTCACGAGGCTGTACATCTGACCACGTTCCTCGACCTTGATGCTGGCTGTGCTCCATCCTGCGGCGGCGACTATCGCGCCGTGCCCGGCAAGCCTGACCCGTCCGCCCTCGGACACGAGCGGCGCCGCGCCCTCGACGAAGCGCACGCGGGGGTGCGCGCCCAGCACGTCAATCAAGGCCGATACGACTGCGCGGTTGTGGACGCGCAAGTCGGTCGGCAATTCCATGCCGCCAGCAAGACCCCGCGCGAGCGCCGGCTCTCGCCGGACCAGTTCGCCGGGCTCAAGCAGCGTATGGAGGACGCCGCGCGCCGCCAGCACGCGGGAAATTGCAACAAGCCTTGCCAGCTGGGCCTCGTCGAGCGCGGCCGCGAGGGACGCTTGCGGATCGAACCCGACTGGCCGGCCAGCCCGTGCTTCCAGTTCGGCGGCGAAGCCCGGCCAGAGCGCCGCGCTCTCCATGCAGAGGTCGAACAAACGCGGATGGACACCGGGTTCAGCCGCCGCTTCGAACGCCGGCGCGATCATGCCAGCTGCTGCCCAGCTGGCGCCCCTGCCCGGCGGACGTGTGTCGAACACCGTGACACGCCGGCCGCGACGCACCGCGAGTTCATAAGCGATCGACAGGCCGATGATGCCGCCGCCGAGGACGGCAACCGCGTCTGATGGAGATGACGACAGGTTCGCAGCGCGGCTCATGCGCGGGTTGTACAATCCGGCCGCCGACTTTCAACTGAGCCGGAATGGCTCAGGCGGCGCGCCGGAAATGCGCCCAGAAGGATTTGAAGGCATTCGCGAGGTCGCGCTGCTGGAACACGAGCTGCTTCAGGCGCTCGCCGCCCGGGCCGAAAACCGTGCGCACCATGAGGTCAAGGTCGAACGCATCGCCGCGACCGCGCGACGTCTGCATCATCAGGAACGAATCAATAGCCTCGGAAAGCCGGACGTCCTCGTCCTCGCCGTCCAGTTCGACATCCAGAACAAAGTCCGTCATGCGTCACCCCGTGCCCTGATCAAATGATTAACAGACTCATAACCCAAAGGAAAACTATTTCGCACCCGCAACATTGTCGTGCTGGCACAACTCGCCTTCCGCGCGAACGATGCCATGCAAGAATCGCGCACTGTCCAACGCACGACCGGCGAAAAAGTCGCGACGGCCCTCCATTGTGATAGATTTTCAAGTGTGATTGGGCACGTCTCAAAACTGCGAGGAGGCTGTCATGCTCAGGATATCCATTGCAGCGGCCGGATTGGCCCTCCTGGCTGCCTGCAGCCAGGGCACCGCGCCGGCGCCGGTCGAAGCTGAAAACGTGGCGGTAAAGGCGGAGGAGCCGGACGCCGAGACCCTGACCGTCTACTCGGCCCGCAATTTCGCGTCCGATGCAGCTATTTATGAGGCTTTCGAGGAAGCAACCGGCATCAAGGTCAGCGTCCGCGAAGGCGGCGCGGCCGACCTTATGCAGGAAATGCTGGCGGAAGGCGCTGGCAGCCCGGCAGACGTGATCCTCGCGCCGGATGCTGGGGCGCTTTTCCGGTTCCAGGTTGAGGGCCTTACCCAGCCCGTCCAGTCCGACGCGCTCGAAAAGGCCGTCCCTGTGCAGTTGCGCGAGAAGGACGGCAACTGGTTCGGTCTCACCAAGCGCTACCGCGTTATCGTCTACGATCCCCAGATGCTGCCGCTGGAAGAGGTCGACACCTATTCTGATCTCGCCGAGGACCGTTTGCGGGGCGAACTGTGTGTGCGGTCGAGCACAAACATCAGCAATATCTCGCTCCTCAGCGAACTGATTGCCCGGCGCGGCAGCGAAGCTGCCGAAGCCTGGGCCACCGGTGTCGCCAGCAACTTCTCGCGTCCGCCGGAAGGCGGCGATACGGCCCAGATAGAGGCCGTGGCCGCCGGCCAGTGCGCCGCGGCGCTGGTGAACCACTATTACTGGGCGCTGCTGGCGACCGGCACGACGCAGGAACGTCTGACCGCCGCCAAGACGGTCGTATCCTTCCCGGATCAGGACGGCGACGGCACGCAGGTCAACATCACGGGCGCCGCCGTCGCAGCGACTTCGAAGTCGCCGGAACGGGCCATCCGCTTTATCGAGTTTCTTGTCTCACCCGAGGGCCAGACGCTGCTGACGGCCGAGTCGAAGGAATACCCGGTCGTCGCGGGCGTCGCCTTGCCGGAGGGCCTCGATCTGCTTCCAAACTTCAAGCAGGGCGATTTCCCGCTGTCGGACATTGGCGCCAACCAGCAGGAAGCGCAGGCCATTTTTGACCGTGCCGGGTGGAACTGAGCGGCGGCGAACCCTCCTGCGCTGGCGTTCACATTCGCGTCAGGTGCATCCTGACAAATCTGTAACGGCTGCTGTCGATCCTCGCTTCCCAGCGGTTTCGATCCTAGTCTGGCAGCTTGAAGGATCTGGAGTTTCCCGAATGGCCGCAAAACTGTTCCGGGCCGCCGCCGCGCTCGCCTTTGTCGCCGCCGCCGCACTCGGTGCGTCGGCGCAAGGCGTGATCCGCGACGCGGAAATCGAAGAGACGCTGCGGGAATGGACCGATCCGATCCTCGAAGTGGCCGGCCTCGTGCCTTCGGATGTCGAAATCTATGTCCTCGATGATCCCTCGCTGAACGCCTATGTGGCCAATGGCCAGCGCATCCACCTGCACACCGGCCTGCTGACCGCCGCCGAGAACCCGGCACAGATCAAGGGCGTAATCGGGCACGAGATCTGCCACATCGCCTGCGGCCATACGGTCGCGCGCCTGCGGGCGGCCAATGTCGCGATGCGGCCAGCGCTTGTGTCGATCGGCCTCGGCATCCTGGCAATCGCCGCCGGCGAGGCGGGCGCCGGCGCCGCGCTGATCGGCAGCTCCAGCCAGTTCGCTGCGCTGAACTTCTACGTCCATACCCGCGCGGAAGAATCTGCGGCTGACGCCGCCGCCGTCAAATACCTCTCGGCACTGGGACAGTCGCCTGCCGGCATAGTCGAGTTCTTCGAGAATTTCCGCTACCAGGAAGTCCTGTCCGACGCGAAGCGCTTTCCATACTTCCGCTCCCACCCGCTGGCCTCCGACCGTATCCGCACGGCGCGCGCGCTCGCTGAGGCAACCGGCCTGATGGATGTTCCGCCTACGGAGCGAGAGCAGCACCAGTATGACATGATGCGCGCCAAGCTCATCGGATTCCTCGACACGCCGCTGAAAGTGCGCCGCGAATATCCGGCGACGGACACAAGCGAGCCTGCCCGCTACGCGCGCGCCATCTCGGCCTATCGCGCCTCGGACATCCCGCTGGCGCTGACCGAGATCGAGTCGCTGCTGACGGAAGAACCGGACAATGCGTACTTCAACGAGCTCAAGGGCCAGATCCTGTTCGAAAGCGGCCGCGCCGCTGAATCGGTGGCGCCGCACAAGCATTCGCTGGACATCATTCCGGGCCAGCCCCTGTTCCTGATCAACTACGCCCGCTCCCTGAACGCACGCGGCGAGGCCGGCGATTCGGAAGCCGCCGAAGCGGCGCTGCGCGATGCGCTGATTGCAGAACCCGACAACGCCTTCGCCTGGGCCCAGCTTGCGATCACGCTGGAAAATCAGGGCCGGCGCCCCGAAGCCCAACTGGCCACGGCCGAGTCGGCTTACTGGGTCGGCGACATCGTCCGCGCCAACTCGTTCGCCCACCGCGCCGTTCAGTCGCTCGAGAAGGGAACCACGTCCTACCGCCGGGCTGACGACATCATGTTGATCACCGACCCCAACAATCCCGACAACCGCCAGTTCTACGAGCGCTATGGGCGCAGCTCGCGCCTGTCGCTCGAAACTTCGGGTCGGGACATGCCATTCGGCGATTTTTCGGCCACACAGCGCCGGTAACGCCTGTGTGAGTACGGGTGGACGCGGGCGGGCGCTTGCCTATAGTCCCGCCAGTTTCATGCACAGGACCGACGCCAGATGACGCCCCTCCTCCGAAAGCCCCTCCTTGCAGCCGCCGTTGCCGCGCTTGCCTTCCTGCCTGCCTGCGCCCAGCCGGGTGCGGGCGGCGCCAGCAAGTCCGAGATCGAAAAGATCGTCCACGAATATATCGTTGAGCACCCGGAGGTCATCGAAGAGGCCCTTGTGGCGCTGTCGAACCGCGAGAAGGCGGCCCAGGCCGCCGCCGCGCAGGCCGCGATTTCCGACAATGCCAGTCAGCTCTATTCACATGCGGGCGACTTTTCGGTCGGGCCGGCGGACGCCGAGGTCACGATCGTCGAGTTCTTCGACTACCGCTGCGGCTACTGCAAACGCTCAGTCGACTGGGTGCGCGACCTGCCTCAGTCCTATGACGGCAAGGTGCGCGTTGTTTACAAGGAATTCCCGATTTTCGGCGGGATCAGCGAGACAGCAGCGCTGGCTGCCCTCGCAGCCGGCAAGCAGGGCAAGTATGCCGAGATGCACGTCGCGCTGATGAACCTGAAATCAAACGACGACCTGACCGAGGCCAATATCGATGCACTCGCCCGGGACATCGGCATCGATGTCGCGAAGATGCGCGCCGACATGAAATCGAAAGCCGTCACGCAGCAGCTGGCCGACATGAAATCGCTCGGCGAGGCGCTGGCGGTGACCGGCACGCCGGGCTTCTTCATCGGCACGACGCATATCGAAGGCGCGAACCTTCCGGCCATCGAGCGCGCCATCAAGGACGAGCTGAAAGGCTAGTCTTCGCCGCTCACGCCGCCGCGCAGCGCTTTCACTTCGCCGCGTTTCTTCTTCGAGGCGATGCGGCGCCGGACGCTGCCGGCCGTCGGTTTCGTCTTGATACGGCGTTTCGGCGCGACCGCTGCCTTGGCGATCATCTCGGCCAGCCGCGCCCGCGCCGCCTGCCGGTTCTGGACCTGACTGCGATGCTCGCTCGCCTCGAGGATCAGGCGCCCGTCGGCGGTGATCCGGTTGGCGAAAAGCTTCTGGAACCGTTCCTTGATAGATGCCGGCAGCGACGACGCCGTGACCATCCAGGTGAGCTGCACCGCGGATGACACCTTGTTCACGTTCTGCCCGCCCGGGCCCGACGCGCGCACGAAGGCCTCGCTGAGCTCCCAGGCCGGAACCGTCAGGCTGTCAGAGATTCTCAGGTCGCCAAATTCGCTCATCGGAGAAACCTGAAGGACCTGTTCAGCGGAAGTTCAGACGCGGGGGCGGAATTTGTGCCCCAGAAACCGGTATTCGCGCGCCAAGTCCAGCTGTCGCGCGTTGATCCGGTACCCAAGGATCGAGAAAGGCCCGTTACAGCGATGTCCCTGATCAAGCACACGACCCGATTCATGGCAGCCGCGATGGCCGCCAGCTTCATCCTCACCCCGGTTGCCGCCGCCGACAAGGGCCGCGGGCGCGGCCACGATGACCACCGCGGCGGCTATGACCGCCGCGATGACCGGCGGGACTACCGCCGTGATGATCGCCGAGATCATCGGCGCTACGACCGCCACGACCACTATTACGACAGTTATCGCAGCCGTCCGGTCGTGGTGTACCGCCCGCGTGTCTACTACCACCCGCGCAGCACGGTGACGGTGACCTACGGCAACTCTTATGGCCCGTACTACTATTCCGGCTACAACCCGCGCTACGATGTGGGCGCGTATTACGATTACGGCCCGCGCCGCACGGTCTACATCAACGATTACGACCGCTATGGCCTCTACGAGCCGCCGCACGGCTATCACTGGGTGCGCGACAATGACCGCGGCGACGCGATTCTCGCCTCTGTCGCGACCGGGGCCATCATCGGCCTCGTGATCGGCGCCATCGCCACGGATTGACCTACACAGCCTCGTTTGACCCCTTTTGAGGCTCACTCACGCCCGGGATGCCTGAACAGGCGCCCGGGTGTTTTTTTGTGCACAAGGCAGAAACCGCTCCGGTTTCACCATGTTGTTAACTTCACTTTGGCGCAAATCATGCTTAGCTTTGCCCTGTCCCGGATGGTCTGGGGCGCAAGGCCGTGCACCCTGCACGCGTGAAAGGAGGTGATCCATGTCGAGTGAGAAACCAGGTGAGGCCGTTGGGTCTGTATCCTATGGTGTCTGGCTGGAGCAGCCTCTGACCAGCGCCTAGAGATATGGTAGGGCCGCTGCAACGCGGCCTGGACCTGACTGCCCCATGGGCTCACGGAAGCCGCCCCTCGACAGGGCGGCTTCTTTGATTCTGGCGCTGTGTTCTCAAGGCTTTTGTCCGGCAGCCATTTTCCGCTATGGCAACGCCAGCAGAAGGAAGCGCAAGATGAGCGTAGTTACCCACAAGGCCTCCGGTTGGTCTGTCGGCACGGGCAAGCCGCTGGCGGTGATGGCCGGCCTCAACGTTCTGGAAGACGAAGCCCTTGCGATGGAAGTCGGCACCGAGCTGAAGCGCATCTGTGCGCGCCTTGGCCTGCCCTACGTGTTCAAGGCCAGCTGGGACAAGGCGAACCGCTCGTCGATCAAATCCTATCGCGGCCCCGGCCTCCCCGGCCTGAAAATCCTCGCCAGCGTCAAGGCGAAGCTCGGCGTGCCGATCGTCACCGACCTGCACGAGCCCGGCCAGGCCGAAGCGGTGGCGGACGTCGCCGACATCCTGCAACTCCCCGCCTTCCTCGTGCGCCAGACCGATCTCGTGGTCGCCGTCGCCGAGGCCGCCAGCAAACATGGCGCACTGATCCAGGCCAAGAAGGCGCAGTTCATGGCCCCGTGGGATGCAAAGAACATCCTCTCCAAGATCGCCGAAGTCGCGCCGGATGTCGGCGTGATCCTGTGCGAGCGCGGAGTGAGCTTCGGCTACAACAACCTGATCGTCGACATGCTGGCGATTCCGGAAATGAAGAAGCTCGGCGCACCGGTGACGATTGACGCGACCCATGCCGTGCAGCTGCCCGGCGCTGACCCGCGAACGGCCGGCGCGTCCACCGGCGGACGCCGTGACGGTGTCGCCATCATCGCGAAGTCCGCGATCGCGGCGGGCGCCGACGGCGTATTCCTCGAATTCCATACCGATCCGGACAAGGCGCTCTGCGATGCGCCAAGCTGTCTGGCCCTGTCTGGCGCCGAAGAGCTGCTCACGACGCTGAAAGCGCTGCACGAGGCCGTCAACTGATCACCCTGCGCGCCTTCGCCCCGGCGGACCGCGCGCCGCTGGCTGCGATCCACGACGCGGCCAGCCGTCATGCCTTTCCTTGGGCACACCTGCCGCTGACGGACGAAATCGTCTTCGACCGCATCACGCAGGGCGAGGATATCCTTGTCGCCGAGCGCGGCGGCGCGCCGGTCGCATTCGCCTCGGTCTGGACGCCGGACGCCTTCGTGCACCACTTCTATGTCCACCCGTCAGCCCACGGGGCGGGCATCGGCCGCGCATTGATGGCCGGCGTCGTAGCGCGCCACGGCGAGGCGCTGTCGCTCAAATGCGTCACCCGCAACGTTGCGGCCCGGAAATTCTACCGGGCGCTCGGCTGGACCGAAACAGACGAGCCGGGCGGCGCCGAACTGCCCGCCGGAAACTGGATCTGGATCCGCACGCCCGCAGCGGTCGCCAAGCTTGGCCTCAGGGCCCGTCAGGACACGGAATGAAAATCATCCTCTTCAACAAACCCTTCAATGTGCTTTCCCAGTTCACTGACGAAGGCAGCGGCAAACGCACGCTGAAGGAATTCATCCCGGTGCCGAACGTCTATCCGGCCGGCCGGCTCGACTATGACTCCGAAGGCCTGCTCGTGCTGACCGACAGCGGCCCGCTTCAGGCGCGCATCAGCGACCCGAAACACAGCCTCGCAAAAACCTATTGGGCGCAGGTCGAAGGCATTCCCGACGCGGCGGCGCTCGAGGCCCTCTCAAACGGTGTCGACCTCAAGGATGGCCGCACGCGCCCGGCGAAAGTGCGCGCGCTACCGGCCCCTGAGAACCTCTGGCCGCGCGACCCGCCCATCCGCTACCGCAAGAGCGTGCCCGACAGCTGGATCGAACTCACCATCACCGAAGGCCGCAACCGCCAGGTGCGCCGGATGACCGCCGCCGCAGGGCACCCGACGCTCCGCCTCGTCCGTGTGCAGATCGGCGAGTGGAAGCTTGACGACTTGCCCCCGGGCGAGCTGCGCTTCGTGAAGGGCTGACCCGGCCTAACGCACCCAGGCGCCCGGCGCATTCGTGCGATAGCCGAGTGAGGCATATGCCGCATCGATCAGGCTTTGCCCCCGGTCATTCAGCAGGATGCCATTGCCCATCTGGTTCATGGTGTAACTAAACGCCATGCCGCATTCCGGGTCCGCAAACCCGATCGACCCGCCCGCACCGACATGGCCGAACGCCTTCTCACCCATGATCGCGCTGGTGCCAGGGCCGTAGCCGCCGCGGCGGTTGTCCATCGATTTCATGTAGCCGGAGGCAAACCGCGTCGGAATCAGCAGCGTCGCATCGCGCTGGGTCGCCGTGGACACCATCGACATCGCCGCGAGCCGGTCGGATGACACGAGCTTGCCGGAATTGGTCGCCAGCTCCGTATAATACGCTACCTGCCCGCGCGCATTCGACAGCCCGCCGCCGCCGCCGATCTCCGCCGCCTGCCCCTTCCGGTCGTTGAAATCCCATCCACCCGAATTCATGAAACTCTTGTGCTGGATGGACTCCGGATCCGACATCAGCTTGATAACAAATTCCGTAGGCTGATCACCCGGCTTGGGCGCATACGGCCGGATCGGCGCAATATGCACCTTCTCGCTCTCCGGCAGGCCGATCCAGAACCGCGCCCCCGTTTTCTCGGCGACTTCCTCCCGGAAGAACGTGCCGAGCGACTTGCCGGAAACCCGGCGCACAAGCTCGCCCACAGTCCAGCCGAAATTGATCATGTGATAGCCGTTGCGCGTGCCCACCTCCCAGAAGGCTTCCTCATCCGCCATCCGCTGCGCCATGTAATCCCAGTCGGCAAACCCGCCCGGCTTGACCGGATCGCGCAGCGTCGGCAGCGCGCTCTCGTGGTTCAGCATCATCTGGACGGTGGTCTTCTCTTTCCCGTTCTTCGCAAATTCCGGCCAGTATTCCTTCACCAGGGCGCTCGGATCGAGCTGCCCCCGGTCGATCAGGATATGCGCGCAGGTCGCTACCGCCGCCTTGGTGCAGGAATACACGATGGAGATCGTATCTTCCTGCCAGGGATCATTGGTCTCGGGATTGGCCATGCCGCCCCAGAGGTCCACCGCCGTCTCGCCATTCACGGACAGGCAGACACTCGCGCCCACCTCGCCCCGCTCGGCAAAGTTGCGCTCAAACGCCTCCTTCACCTTCGCGAATTTCGGATCACACTTTCCCTGCACGGTGCCGGCCATCTTCATCCCTCCCTGTGGGTCGTATTTGAAGCGACCATAGGCCGGGCACCCGAAACGCAAAAGGGCTGCCGCACGGGCAGCCCTTCCGGGATTAGGTATCGCAGAAGCGGCTAGCTTGCCGGCTCTTCGGTCTCGTCCTTGGTGGCTTTCTTCTTCTTCGCAGGCTCTGCAACGTACTTGAACGTCAGCTCGTCGCTCTTTTCGTCGAGGCCGATCTTCACCAGGCCGCCCTTCTGGAGCTTCCCGAACAGAAGCTCTTCCGCCATCGGCTTCTTGACGTATTCCTGGATCGTCCGCGCCAGCGGGCGGGCGCCCATATCCGCATCGAAGCCGCGCTTCGCCAGCCATTCGCGTGCCGGCTTCGACACTTCGATCGAGACGTTGCGGTCCTCCAGCTGAACTTCCAGCTGCAGGATGAACTTCTCGACGACGCGGTCGATGATCTCCGGCGTCAGGCCGCCGAAGGTGATGATCGCATCGAGGCGGTTGCGGAATTCCGGCGTGAACAGACGCTTCAGCGCCTCGTCCTGCTCTTCGTCCTTCTTGCCGCGGCCAAAGCCGATGGAGTTTTTCGCCGCATCCGAGGCGCCCGCGTTCGTCGTCATGATGACGACGACGTTGCGGAAGTCCACCTTGCGGCCGTTGGCATCCGTCAGCGTGCCGTTGTCCATCACCTGCAGCAGGATGTTGAACAGGTCCGGGTGGGCCTTCTCGATCTCGTCGAGCAGCAGCACGCAGTGCGGATGCTGGTCCACACCGTCCGTGAGCAGACCACCTTCGTCATAGCCGACATAGCCCGGAGGCGCGCCGATCAGGCGGCTGACCGTATGGCGCTCCATATACTCCGACATGTCGAAGCGCAGCATCTCGACACCCATGATCGAGGCGAGCTGTTTGGCGACTTCGGTCTTGCCGACGCCGGTCGGGCCCGTGAACAGGTAGGAGCCGATCGGCTTGTTCGGTTCGCGCAGGCCCGCGCGGGCGAGCTTGATCGAGGCGGCGAGCGCAACGATGGCTTCGTCCTGGCCGAACACCACGCGCTTGAGATCACCTTCCAGCGATTTCAGCGAAGCAGCATCGTCGCTCGTCACCTGCTTGGGAGGAATGCGCGCAATCTTCGCGACGACCGCCTCGATGTCGCGGATGCCGACCTGCTTCTTGCGCTTCGAGGCCGGCAGCAGCCACTGCGCCGCACCCGCTTCGTCGATCACGTCGATCGCCTTGTCGGGCAGCTTGCGGTCCGTGATGTAACGGTCCGACAGCTCCACCGCCGCCTTGATCGCGTCGTTGGTATATTTCAGCCCGTGGAAGTCCTCGAACTTCGACTTCAGACCCGTGAGGATCTTGATCGTGTCCGGAACTGTCGGCTCGACCACGTCGATCTTGCGGAACCGGCGGCTCAGCGCGCGGTCCTTCTCGAAGTGCTGCTTGTATTCCTTGAACGTCGTCGAGCCCATGCAGCGCAGGCCGCCGGACTGCAGCGCAGGCTTCAGCAGGTTCGACGCATCCATCGCGCCGCCGCTCGTTGCGCCCGCGCCGATGATCGTGTGGATCTCGTCGATGAATAGGATCGCTTTTTCCTGCTGCTCGAGTTCCTTCATCACCGACTTGAGGCGCTCCTCGAAGTCGCCGCGATAGCGCGTGCCGGCGAGCAGCGCGCCCATGTCGAGCGACCAGATGATCGCGTCGTCCAGGATTTCCGGCGCTTCGCCTTCAACGATCCGTTTGGCCAGGCCTTCGGCAATCGCCGTCTTGCCCACGCCGGGATCGCCGACGAGGATCGGGTTGTTCTTGTTGCGCCGGCACAGCACTTCGATGCAGCGGTTCACTTCCATGTCGCGGCCGATCAGCGGGTCGATCTTGCCGGCCCGGGCGCGCGCATTGAGGTTCACGCAGTAGGTGTCGAGCGCTTCGTGGCCTTGCTTGACCGGCTCTTCCTCGCTCGCCTCGGCGCCGCGCGGCGTCGTCGGGCGCGACATGCCCGGCTGTTTCGCCACGCCGTGCGAGATGTAGTTCACCGCGTCGTACCGCGTCATGTCCTGCTCCTGCAGGAAGTAGGCGGCATGGCTTTCGCGTTCGGAGAAGATCGAGACCAGCACGTTGGCGCCGGTCACTTCCTCGCGCCCGGAGCTTTCGACATGCAGGATCGCGCGCTGCACGACCCGCTGGAAAGCAGCCGTCGGCTGCACCCGCCCGTCGCTGCCATCCACGATGAGGCTCGACAGCTCCTCATCGATGTAGCGCGTCAGGTCGACCCGGAGCTCGTCGATATTGACCTTGCAGGCCCCCATCACGTCACGCGCGTGCTCGTCCTCCGTGAGGGCCAGCAACAGGTGCTCCAGCGTGGCGTACTCGTGATCGCGTTCGGATGCGAGCGAGAGCGCTTTTTCAAGAGCCGTTTCGAGAGGTTGGGAAAGACGGGGCAAGGAATGAAGCCTTTTCGGAGGTCGAGTTGGGAGGGGTCTTCTCTGGTTATATGGGGCGTCTAGTCTTCTTTCTCCATGACGCACTGGAGAGGATGTTCATGCCGGCGCGCGAGGTCCAGCACCTGGGCCACCTTGGTCTCGGCAACCTCGAATGTATAGACCCCGCAGAGGCCGACGCCCTTCTGGTGGACGTGCAGCATGATCCGCGTGGCCTGCTCGCGCGACCGGTTGAAGAACCGCTCGAGTATGAACACCACGAATTCCATCGGCGTGTAGTCATCATTGAGCAGCAGTACGCGATACAATGATGGCTTTTTTGTTTTGATCCGGGTTTCGGTCGCGAGATCAAAGCTTATCCCGTCGCCGCCATCCGGTGTTCCGCCCCCTGGGGCGCCGGGCGTCGGCGATCCGGACATCCGGACCGGGGCGAAAGCGCTGCTCATGTCTGACAAGATATACGTTCCTGCACGAGTTTGAAGATGCAATTGGCGCCTGAGCACAGCTCTGCCCGAAATCAGGGCGTCCGGAGGGCTTCGGCAAATGCGTTGAGACGCTTTAGATTGGTGCCGAGGTCGGAATAGCCAACCCGTGACCTTGAGTAAGCTGCAAAAGTCGACCGGTTGGCTTGCCCGGCCGCCGGCAGCACCAGCACGTCCACGTCGTCCTTGAACCTCAGCAGCGGGGTCACCGCCACGAAGGTCAGCCGCATCGCCGCCGGATCCTGCTCTCCCAGCACCCAGCCGCGCCGCTCCCCCACCCGTTTCAGCGCCCGCATGTAAAGGTCGCCGGCCGGCACGTCATAGACCGGCGCCGCGCCGTCCGCCTCCGCCTGCGTCAGGCCGGGCGGTGCGAGTAGCGCCGTGTTGGGGCTTGAAGGGCGCGTCAGGGTGGCGAAGTCGACAAAACCGGTCATCGAAGCTGTCCTCTCGATCAGTGCGGGCGCAACCCGGCGCGGCGGGCAAACGCGATGTTGACCCGGCTTTCCGGCCTGAGCGCAAGGCGCTCCTGAACCAGTGCCCGGGCAAGCGGGGCCACCTTGCCCCGGATGGCCGCCTCGGTCAGCGTCCAGTCGATCACGTCGCGCTGGGCATGGCTGCCGCCGAACACGTTGGCAATCTGGCGCGCCGCCAGCAGCGGCTCGATGGCGCCCGCGAAGTCGCCGCGCTCGAACAGCAGCAGGCCGTCGATCACTGGCGCGCCGGTCTCCCGCATCCAGCGGTTCATTTCGCTCTGCGTGCTGCCCTGGTGCGCGATCTTCACAAGATCCGTCGCATCGCTGCGCCGGCCGGCGCCGATATAGGCGAGCGCGGCATGCACATCGTTGAAAGGATAGCACCGGCCATCTGCGTGCTGCGTCCAGGTGTCGGCCAGCTCGTCCCAACGGTCGCCGACGTCCACACCCAGCAGCTGCAACCGCCAGAGCAAGGAAGACGCGTCCACCAGGTTCTGCGCCACCGTGCTCGTCTCGGCGCGGACCTCTTCGTCATAAAGGCTGAGCGCAGCGTCGCCGTCACCCAGTTCCAGATGGCAGAGCGCCAGATGCCACCAGTTGTGCACTTTCAGGAAGTTGTCCGGCTGCGCCCAGTGCGAGCGCCGCTTGCGCATGAAATCGCGCCCTTCGGCTGCGCGCCCCTGCATCTCAAGCACATGCGCCACCGCGTGGTGCGCCCAGCTGTCATCCGGATCCCCCTCAAGTGCCTTGAGACCGGCGGTCTCGGCGCGGTGGTAATCGCCCATTTCCTCCAGACCGAAGGCCAGCATGCCCAGAAGGTGCGAACGCCCCGGCACGCCGTCCCAGGCCGGCAGTGCCCGCGCAATCCGGTCGCGCAGGTTGCGCGCGTTGGCGGTGAGGAAATCGGCCTGGTGCCCGGCCAGCAGTCCGATCAGGTCGCAGGGAAAGTTGGCATTGTGCAGGTCGAGCGCCCGGGAGGCCGCCGTCCACTCCGTAGCCGCCGCGAGTTTGAGCGCGCCGAGGTGGCTCAGCTCGCGCGGCCCCAGCGGCATTTCGGCAATTTCCTCGACCATCCGCCGCGCTGACGCGGTCGCCTGCGGTTCGGTGGACATGGCGTAGATCCACGCCTTGGCAATCAGGGCCATGGCGAACTCTGGCGCCTCATCGAGGGCCTCGCGCAGAGGCTCGAGCGGATCGCCGCAAAAACGGGCAAACCGACCCACGGACAGATCAAACAGCTCCGCTGACCGGGGCGTTGCCCCTGTCAGTTCCACGCCTTGCCGGTCCCGAATCGTCATCGCCTGGCTCCCGCCCGCGCCCCATCCGGCACACTCTGTGGCGGACGCCCCCGAGTCGCAAGCGGAACCGGGCGGGCGGCCAAACGAAAAGGGCCGGACCAAGAAGGTCCGGCCCCTGAACTCTACTTCGCACGCTACTGCCGGACGCCTCCTGGAAGGCTGTCCAACCTCGAGCTTACTTCGCGAAGGAAGCCATATACGGTTTTGCAGCGTTGCGCCATGCGGCAACGCAAAGCTCGGTCTGGGCCGACATCTCGGTGGTGAAGGCCGAGAACATCGACTTGGCGAACGCCGATTGCAGCTCGAACATCTCGCGCGGGTCGCGGACATTGGCGAGCGTCTGGGTCAGCTCAACGCCCTGTTCCATGGCCGAAGTCATGAAGTTGACGTTCCGGTTGCCGAGTTCGCGCAGGACTTCGCCCGAAGCCACGGCGCTGTCGGTCATCGCCTTGACGCCGCCTTCAGCAAAGCCGGTGAACTTCGAGGCCATTTCAGTGATCTGGTCGACGCCCGCTTCGATCTGCTTGGTCGTTGCGGTGTTCGGACGGGCTTCCGCTTTGGCGCGGGCCGTCGATGCAGTGGTCTTGGCCATTTGGGGAATCCTTCTGTTGTAAGGTGTGTTCTGGATAGCACACTCCCCTCGCAAGTGCAATAAATTTTGTGCGCTGCAACATTAATCATTTGGCGTTGGGTTTGCATTCATCTTGCATCAGTTACAAAACTATCAGCGACGGGGCTGCGTTAAGGTGTGGTCAACTGGTTTGACCGAATCTAGGTTCCACTCGGGAAGACCGGGGGTTCTGCGTATTTTGGAGGTGGCCGTTTAATGGCGCTGCTCAACCTTTCCCTGTACCGCGCCGCGGCTGCCACCCTGGCGGTTGCATCGGTTGGCGCGATGGCTGCCCCCTCGGCCCTGGCTGAAAAATATGCCGCGCTGGTCATGGATGCCGATACCAACGAGATCCTGCATTCCCGCAACGCTGAAGACCTTCGGTATCCCGCGTCGCTGACCAAGGTGATGACGCTTTACCTGCTGTTTGACGCCATCGATTCCGGCGAGGTCAAACTCACCGACAAGATGACCGTGTCGCGCAACGCCGCAGCCCAGCCGCCGTCGAACCTCAAGCTGAAGTCCGGCGACAAGATCAAGGTCGAAGACGCGATCTACGCGCTGGTCACCAAATCGGCCAACGATGTGGCCGTGGTCGTGGCCGAACACCTCGGCGGCACCGAGCGCAAGTTCGCCGTCAAGATGACCGACAAGGCCCGCGACCTCGGCCTCAAGAACACGACCTTCAAGAACGCGTCCGGCCTGCCGAACACCGAGCAGACCACGACCGCCTACGACCTCGCGCTCCTCGCCGATGCGCTGATGGAGCAGCACGAGCAGTATTATCACTACTTCCAGAAGGACAAGTTCTCCTGGGGCCGGATGGTCTACAAGAACCACAACGACCTGATCGGCAAGGTCGACGGCGTTGACGGCATCAAGACTGGCTACACCCGCGCCTCCGGCTTCAACCTGATGACCTCCGCCGAACGCGATGGCCACCGTGTGATCGCGGTGATGCTCGGCGGCGCAACCGCCAAGTCGCGCAACGAGCATGTCGAAGCCCTCGTCGAAGCCGCCTTCGCCACGCTGGGCGGCCCGGCCGACCCGACCTCGCCCCAGCTGCGCGGCACGACCGCCACCTTCGCCTCGGTCGAGACCCCGGTGAACCCCAACGCCGCCGCCGAGCCGATGCTCAATGGCAAGCCGCTCAGCGCCTTCACCGCACCGGCCGTCAACCTGACCCTCGCCGAGAACACCGAAGAAGACCTGCCGGGCGACGCGATCGTCATGGAAGGCGACAGCTCCGAAGACGTGGCCGAAATGCAGCCCTCGCCGGCCCTGCCCGCGCCCGGCGCCAGCTTCTCGGTCAGCGAGTACGAAGCCCGCCAGGTCGCCAAGCCCGACCCGGCCGCTGAAGTCAGCGAATACGTCCGCCGCCAGATCCGCCGCTGAGGCGGTGAGCGCACCGGGGGGCTTGCCGAAGCCGCCCGGCTCCCGCACAACGCCGCTCCCTGTCCTGAACCGGCCCGGAGCAGCCCGCACGTGAGCGCATCCTCAGACCTGAACCTCGCCCGCAGCGTCGTCCGCATCGAACGCGACGCGCTCGACAAGCTTGAAATGTCCCTCGGCAACAGCCTGGTCGAAGCGGTCGATGTCATCCTGTCGACTGACCGGCACGTCGTCGTCGCCGGCGTAGGCAAGTCCGGACATATCGGACAGAAGATCGCCGCGAGCCTCGCCTCGACCGGCACGCCCTCTTTCTTCATCCACCCGACCGAAGCCAGCCACGGCGACCTCGGCATGCTGGTGCCGGGCTCGGTCGTCATCGCCATTTCCTATTCCGGCGAAAGCCGCGAACTCGTCGACCTCCTGCGCTACTGCAAGGCCAACAACATTCCCCTCATCGCGATGACCCGCGCCGCCGATTCCACGCTCGGCCGTTTCGCCGATGTGCTGCTGGAAATGCCGACGGTTGCCGAAGCCTGCCCCAACGGCCTCGCGCCCACCTCGTCCACCACGATGGCGCTTGCCCTCGGCGACGCATTGACCATCGTCCTGATGGCGCGGCGCGGCTTCTCGCGCGAGGATTTCGGCTTCCGCCACCCCGGCGGCAAGCTCGGCCGCACCCTGCAGACGGCCGGCGATTATGTCCGTGAGCGGAAGGATGCGCTTCCGCTGGTCGAAGCCGGCGCCAATTTCGAAGCGCTTGTCTATGCCGTCTCCGAAGGCCGCAAGGGCTGCGCCGGCGTGGTAGACGACAAGGGCGCGCTCGTCGGCATGGTCACCGACGGCGACCTGCGCCGCGCCATGCTCGCCGGCAAGACCGGCCTTCCCGCCCGCGACGTGATGACCGTCCGCCCACGCACGATCGACCCGGACGAACGCATGCAGTTCGTCATCAAGGCGCTGAGCGAGAACCGCATCTCGAACGCCTTCGTCGTCGGCGAGAACGGCGCCCCGCTCGGCCTCATCGACATGAAGGACCTGCTCGCCGAGGGCTACCTCTGACCCACGCGCCCCCTCGCCCGAAGGCGAAGGGGCCGGGACCCGCAGGTATCTATTTCACCAGTTCGAACAACACGCTGACGCTCGCCGTCACACCCACTTCGCCGCCCGAAACCGGCGAAGACGCCTGGTCCATCGCCATTTCCGCGCGGGCATAAGCCATCGGCTGCGGCGCATACTCGTAGCCCTCGTTGATGGTCACGATCCGCGCCACGCGCATGCCGGCCGCCGAGGCATAGAGCTCCGCCTTCGCCATCGCATCCTTCATCGCCATCGTGCGGGCTTCGTTCTTGATTTCCTTGTCATCCTCGATCGCGAAGTTGACGCCGGAGAACGTGTTGCCGCCCGATTTCACCAGGCTGTCGATGGTGGCGCCCAGCGAATCCAGGTCGCGCACGCGCGCCGTCACCTGGTTGGTCGCCACGTAGCCGGCCAGCTTCTGCACGCCGCGCGAGCTGCCATCCTTCAGCTTCTCCTCGATATAGTCATAGCGCGGATAGAGGCTCAGGCCGGACGTCTGGATGTCCCGTTTCGTCAGGCCGGCCTTCTCGAGCGCGGCAAACACGCCGTTCATCGCCTTTGCCTGCGCGGCCATCGCTTCACCCGCGGTCGCGCGCTCCTCGGTGACACCCGCCGTGATGTAGGCAATGTCAGGCGCGCGCTGGATCTTGGCTTCTGCGTTGATCTGCAGCGTCGTCTCGGGCTGGATCGAATTGTGGTTCATCATCTGCGCCATTGCAGGGTTCCCCGTCATGGGCGCTGCCGAAGCAGGCATTGGCATTTGTGCGCAGGCGACAGGCGCCGCGGCGAACATCAGGGCAATCAACGAAATTAAGGGACGTTTCATGGAGGTCTCCTTCGAGGGGTGAGTAACCGGTACGCCTGTCTTCTCTACCGAACAAGGCCGTTGCAAGGCGTCCCTGCGGCGCCTAAACGACCTGCGCAGGGGCCTGTAGCTCAGTTGGTTAGAGCGGACCGCTCATAACGGTTTGGTCGCAGGTTCAAGTCCTGCCGGGCCCACCACACCTCCCGCGCCATCGGCAACATCGGGAACGAGCCGGCCCGCCGCCGGTTCCCTGATCGCCGCCGCCCCTTCCCATGGGGCGCCTGTTGCGTGAGGTTCGGGCGGCACCACACCCATGATTGCGGAGGCCCGCCCATGAAAGCCGATTCACGTCCGCCCCGCTCGCTGGCCGCCATGCGACTTGCCGCCGGCAGCCTGCTGATCGCCATGAGCGCGCTATATGTCGCCGCCGTGCTGAACACGGGCGCGGCCTGGGGCTATGCCAAGGCCTTCGCCGAGGCTGCCATGGTCGGCGGCCTCGCCGACTGGTTCGCCGTCACCGCCCTCTTCCGCCGGCCGCTCGGACTGCCGATCCCGCACACGGCGATCATTCCCCGCAGCAAGGCACGCATCGCAACCGCGCTCGGGGATTTCGTTGCCGTCAACTTCCTCGCACCAGACGTCGTGCGCGAACGCCTCGGCCAGCAGGACCTCGCCGGCTCCCTCGCCCGCCAGATCAGCGATCCCCAGACCGCGCGCCGCATCGCAGACGGCCTGTTCGACGCCCTGCCGGGCCTCGTCGACCTGCTCGACGACGACGCCGTGAGCGACTTCCTGCACCGGCAGATGTCGGAACTGAGCCGGGGCGGACGCCTGCCCTCGGCCATCGGCTCAGGCCTGCGCCTGCTCACCGATCAGGGTCGCCACCAGCCGGTGCTGGATGCCGCCCTGTCGGAAGCGTGGCATGCACTGGCGGAAAACGAGCCAGTCATCCGCGCAAGTGTCAGCGCGCGCACCAACTGGTTCCTGCGGCTCGTATCGGTCGACGCGAGCACCTCGAATGCCATGATTGGCGCCATCGAAGACTCGCTGCGCGCAATGGCGCATAATCCTGACCATCCGGCCCGCCAGCGGGTGACCGCGCTGTTGCAGCGGTTCTCGGACGATCTGCAGAAATCGCCCGCCCTTCAGGCGCAGGTGGAACAGGTTCTCGCCGAGGCGCTCGCCCATCCCGCCATCGGAACGTGGCTCGACGCGATCTGGGAAAGCCTGAAATCCGCCGTGCGCGACAGCGCCGCCGACTCCAATTCCGAAGCGCGTCAGGGGCTCGCCGACACGGTCGCCCACTTCGGCGAATCGCTCAGCACCGATCCGGCGGCGCAGGAGGCCATCAACAGCCGCCTGCGTGTCCTGCTTGCAGAGCTGGCCGGCCGGCATGGCAGCGACATCGCGCGCCTGATCTCCGACACCATCCAGGGCTGGGACTCGCGCACCGTCGTCGAAAAGCTCGAACAGAATGTCGGCCCGGACCTGCAGTTCATCCGCATCAACGGCACGCTGATCGGCGGACTCATCGGGCTTACGATCCATCAGCTGACGCTCTGGCTCGCCCCGCACGGCGGGTGATCGGAGGCAGGCGCCGCACGTGATTTTCCACCCCAAGATTACAGTTTGGCAATGAGAATGGGGTTTTCGCCGGTGGCGTTAAGTGGCACTAGTCGGCAACGAAAAAATGCGCGCCCGAAGATGGTTCAGGAGTAGAGTGCCGTGACCCCCAGAGACGCCGCCCGGCGCGCAATGGCGCTCACGCTTTCGTTCGACCTGGCGATGGCCGGTCTGGCGATGACACTCGCGCATCTGATCATGCTGTTTTCGGATCCGGAGTTGCCGGTCTTTCCCGTCCGCGCCTGGATTCTTGCCAGCTCCACTTTCATGCTCGCGGCGGCCTGCGGGCTCATCGTGGGCGGCGTGCACCGCCAGGTCTGGCGCCATATCGGCGCGCCGGATGCGATCCGTCTCATTCAGGGCATCGCGCTCGCGGTCTTCCTTTACTTGCCGGTCATGGTCGCCCTGAATGGCCGCCTGATCGACCCCCTGCCCGTGCTGTTGCTGACCACGGCGATCTGGACTGCGGCGGCGTTCGCGGGCCGCATGGTCGCCCGCTATCGCACTACCAATGCGCCCTTCGAAATCTTCCAGCGTCTGCCGCGCGACAGCCAGCCGGTGCTGCTGGTCGGCAATCCGGACAGCTGGGTGCACGTCCTGCGCCGGCTCGAAACATCGCCGACCGGCGCTACGGTGCGCGTCCTCGGCCTGATCGAAGTGGACGACAAGGAACCAGGCCGCGCCGTGCGCGGCCTGCCGATCATGGGCAGCCTCGTGAACCTCCACGAGGTGATCGACGTGCTCGCGCTGCGCTATGGCAGCGCGCCCTGGGTCGCCGTCACCGGTCCGGCCCGCGAACGCGAGACGATGAACCGCATTCTCGAGATCGCCTCCAGCCACGGCGCCAAGATCATGGCGCTCGGCCATGACGAGACCGCGCAGACGCTCGAACCCGTTCGCCCCGCCGACCTCCTTGCACGCCCCGAGCGCACGCTGGATCTCGCGCCCGTGCGCGACCTGATCGCGGGCACCAACGTGCTGATCACCGGCGGCGGCGGCTCCATCGGCTCCGAACTTGCCCGGCAGGTTGCGCGCCAGTCGCCGGCCTCCCTGTCGATCCTCGATTCCTCCGAACTGAACCTCTACCAGATCGACCACGAGCTGCGTGAACGCCACCCCGACCTTCGCCTCGCCTGCCATCTGGGCGATGTGCGCGATGCCGGCCGCGTCGCCGGCGTCTTCGCCGAAGCGCAGCCCGGCCTCGTCATCCACGCGGCAGCCCTGAAACATGTGCCGCTGATGGAAGAGAACATCTGCGAAGCGATCCTGACGAATGTCAGCGGCGCCGTGAATGTCGCTCGCGCCGCCGCCACGTCCGGCGCCCGCCGGTTCGTGTTCATCTCCACCGACAAGGCCGTGCTGCCCGACAACGTCATGGGCGCCACCAAGCGCCTCGCCGAACTCGCCTCCGAACGCATCATCAACGAAGCCGGCATGTCCGGCGCCATGGTCCGGTTCGGCAACGTGCTCGGCTCATCCGGTTCGGTTGTGCCGCTGTTCGAACGCCAGATCGCCGCCGGCGGCCCGGTCACGCTCACCGACCCGGAAGCCACGCGCTATTTCATGACCATCGAGGAAGCGACCGCCCTCGTCCTGCAGGCCGCCGCCCTGCAGCGGGAAGACCGGCGCGCGGAACTCTTCGTGCTCGACATGGGCGAGCCCATCGCCATCCGCCAGCTCGCCGAAACCATGATCCGCCTGAAGGGCAAGGTGCCCGACGCCGACATCCAGATCCTCACCACCGGCATGCGCCGCGGCGAGAAGATGCACGAGGCACTGACCTATGCCCACGAGGCGCTGGAGCCGACGCCGGTCGACGGCGTCAACCGCGTCACCAGCGCCGCCGCGGCCAGCGAGCTGCTCGACAAGCAATTGACCGTGCTGATCGAGGCTGCCCGCCGGCAGGACGCGTCCGAAGCGCTGCGCCTGCTCGGCGCGCTGGTGCCGGAATACGGCGCCGAACGCGGCCCGGACGCGCAGCGCCTCCCGGCCTGAGGCTCAGGCCACCACGATCGGCGAAAACGACCCGAAGATCATCCGGCCCATGTCGGCGCCGACCGTCGCCGGATTGTATTTCTCCATCCGCGGGTCGCCCATCACGGTCTCCCAGGCTTTCTTCTGCACTTCCGCGTTCGGCCAGTTGATCCATGAAAAGACCACCGTCTCGCCGGGCTTTTCGAGAATTGCCGTGTGGAACGAGTTCACCTTGCCCTGCGGCACATCATCCGCCCACGCATCAACCACCGACGTTGCGCCGTGCTCGAGGAACAGCTCCGCCATCTGCTTCGAGGCCGCGATATAATCCGCCCGCTTGTCCGCCGGCACCGGCAGCACCATCCCGTCGATGATGCCGGGCGTCGCCAGCGCATCGCCCAGCACAACATCAAATCCGCCCACAATCATCCGCATCCCGTCGAAGGGCATCCCACCGTCCATCTTCATGTCGGGGTCTTCCATCATCTTCTTGTTGCCGGCATCGCGCGTCGCGCGGTCAGGCCAGACGATCCATGAAAAGACCACCGACTCGTCGTCCTTCTTCATCACCGCCGAATTGAAGCAATTGGTCTTGCCCTTCGGCACCTCGACGCCCCAATTCTCCACGAACCCGATCGCGCCATGCTTCTGGAAAAAAGGCAGCGCATCGGCCGCCATCTTGCGGTAGGCCTCCTTGTTGGCGTTGGGGACCGGCAGGATAAATCCATCGATATACGGCATGTCTTCAGCTCCCTGACATTTGTGCCATGGCCGCGTCGCGCGCAGCCGCCATTTCATCGGCCGATTTCGGCGGCCAGACCGGCGTCGCCACGGACCACAAGTGCCCGAACGGATCCTTCACGACGCCGTAGCGGTCGCCCCAGAACTGGTCGGCCACCGGCATCACGACCTCGGCGCCTGCCTTCACAGCCTGCGCCACCACCGCGTCCACATCATCGACCATCAGGTGCAGCGTCACCGGGGAGCCGCCCAGCGACAGCGGCGAGACCCCGCCCATCTCCGGATACTCGTCGTTCAGCATCACCATCGCCCCGTTCAGGCGCACCGAGGCATGCATCAGCCGCCCGTCCGGCCCCGGCAGGCGCATCATCTCCTCGGCGCCGAAAGCCGTCACGTAAAAATCGATTGCCTTGCTGCAATCCCTGCAGGTGAGGTGCGGCATCAGCAATGCCACGCCCATTTCCGCTGCAATGTCCGCCACCGGCGGCCGCTTGTCCTTGCCCATCACCTGCTCCTTTTCCAGTTCATCCGTTTACGGACCGGTAGTGCGCCACCAGCGCATTCGCGTGCCCATGCCCCAGTCCGTGCTCCGCCTTCAGCGCCGAGACGATCTCCATATGCTTGCGCCCGTCCATGCCCTTGATGACATTCATCCAGTGGCTGACCGGCTTGCCATAGGTCTTCTCGATCGACGGGAAATATGACGCCGGCCCCTTCACCTTGTCCGCGCTCATGACACCGCCGCCTTGTCCTCGAACGCAGCCCGGATTGCCGCAAGATCGATCTTGCGCATCTGCAGCATCGCCGCGCGCGCCCGCCCCGCGGCCGCCTGGTCAGGATCGGCAAACATCCGCACCATCGGCTCCGGCACGATCTGCCAGGACACGCCATAACGGTCCGCCAGCCAGCCGCACATGCTCTCTTCGCCGCCGCCGTCCAGCAGCGCGCTCCACAGCCTGTCCGTCTCCGCCTGGTCCTTCGTCAGCACACTGATCGAGGCCGCCGGCGTCAGCTTGTAGTGCGGCCCGGCCGTCAGGTGCATCATCGGTGCGCCCGCCAGCGTGTATTCAACTACCATCGGGTCAGCGGCATTGCCATGGTCCATGATCCCGTCAATCCGGCTGTCCGGCAGCAGCGACACGTAATACTTTGCCGCCTCGACGCCGCCCTTGTCGAACCACAGGCAGGTGCGCACCTTCTTCTCAAGCAATCCCATACCGGTCTCCTCAGGTCGCCGCGGCCTGCGCGGCCTCAAACGCTTCAAAATGCTTCAGCTGCGCCGCCAGCGCTTTCCTGAACGCAGGCCGTCCAGTGCAACGGACACAGTAAGCCTCAAGTTCCGGAAAAGCCGCAAGATGCGGCGAGCCCGCAATCTCGCGCAGCACGCACGCCATCATCAGGTCGCCGGCGGAAAATTCGCCCTCCAGATAATCCTTCGAGCCCAGCCAGTCCGACAGGCGCTGCAGGCGCATCCGCAGGATCTCCGCCGCCTTCGCGCCGAAGCCTTTCGCCCAGGGCTCGGCCGCCCAGAATATTTCGGCACTGCGCACATTCATCACGAACGGCTCGACCGAATTCATCGCCGCAAACACCCAGCTCGCCGTGCGCGCCCGCGCGGCCTCACCGGCCGGCATCAGTGCTTTTGAACGCTCCGCAATCCGCAGCACGATCGCGCCGGATTCGAACATGTCGACCGGCCCGTCGCGATAGGCGGGCACCTGCGCAAACGGCTGACGGCGCAGGTGCGCCGGCGCGACCTTCTGGTCATGATCGATGATGTTTTCCGAATAGGCGAGCCCCGCTTCTTCCAGCGCCCAGCGCACGCGCAAGTCGCGCACGAAGCCCTGCGCGAAATCCGGAACCCAGTTGAATGCCGTCACCTCTGGCATGGCGCTTACCTCTTCCCTTCAAACGTTGCCTGCCTGTTCTCGTTGACAGATATGTTGATGTCAACCTACTTATCGGTCATGCGATCTGATTTGCCGCTCAGCGTCACGCACGAAGTCTACACGCGCTGCCTTTGCCTCAGCGTGCACCGCGCCGCGCGCGCCCTCGCCCGCAGGTTCGACGCGGCGCTTGCCCCGTTCGGCATCAGCCACGGGCAGTATTCCCTGCTGATGTCGCTCAACCGGCCGGACGCGCCGCGCCTTGGCGAGGCGGCGTCCTTCCTGGCGATGGACCGCACGACGCTGACGGCCAACCTGAAGCCGCTCGAAAAGCGCGGCCTCGTGCGGATCGTGCCGGATGAAGATGACCGCCGCTCGCGCCGCCTCCATCTCACCGATGCCGGGCGCGATCTCCTGAAACTGGCCGTGCCGGTCTGGCGCGCCACGCATGATGAAGTCGACACGCACCTGCCCGCCGGCAGCAAATCCCTGCGCCCCAGCCTCACGCGCATCGCTGCGGCTTACTGAGCCCTGTGCGCTAGGCGCACTTACGCAACGGTTTTGCCCCCTGCGGAAAACAAAATAACAAGCCGCACCAAGCGCTTGTAAAATAGTTCGCCAAAACTTACGCCGCCCCTCCGCGCACGGAGTTATACTCCGTCGCATGTACTCCATCGCCCGCCTCCGTCAGCACCCGCACTTCGCGCCCTTCTTCGCGCATGTGCATCCGTTGTGCTGGCTGATCCTCTGGTGGGAGCTCAACCGCCTGCTCCGCTGGTTCAACGCCTACGGAATCGGGAACGCGCTCTACTCGGTCAACGAATGGGGCTTCGTCTCCATCCACTATGCCGTCCCCCAGCCAGACCCGAACGCCTACAACCCCCCACAGCGAACCTTCCGTCCCCTGACGGACCCCGCATGGGAGTCATCCCTTCCGGCTTGCCTGGACATTGAAACGTTGGCTGCCGCCATCCTCCCGCGTTTCGCGGGGAAGGTGTCACCGCAGGTGACGGAGGGGGCTGCAGCCCTCACCCTCCTCGACACTTCCTAGGCTTTCCCCACATCGCGAAGCTCATCCTGAGCGAAGTCGAAGGATAGAGCGGGCTCACCGCCCACCCCAGCACCCCACCCGTGTCATCCCGGCGAACGCCGGGACCCAGTCCTCGCCCAAGCCCTCGCTGGATCCCGGCTTTCGCCGGGAAGACACGGAAAATGAAAGCTACAACTTTGCACCGGCCGGCTCACCCCCGCGTCCGGCCGCACGTGCTTGTCCGCGCAAGCCTCAGCCCTTGCGCCCGCCCGCCTTGAAATAATCCAGCGTCCCGCGCGTGATCACCCGGTCGCCGGCGACCACATCGCGGGCCTCGAAAACCGGCAGGCCCTTCACGTCGGCGTAGACGGTGCCGAAATCCTTGTAGCAGGCCTCCAGCAGCGCCTCGAAACTGTCGATGACGAAATAGGTCTGCTGGAAATCGTCGATGATGTATTTCGTCCGCATCAGACGCTTCAGGTCAAACCCGATCCGGTTGGGGCTTGCGTCTTCCAGCGCGAACACCGTTTCGTGCGGGCTCGACAGGATGCCCGCGCCATAGATGCGCAAACCGTCCGTCTCCTGAATAAGTCCGAACTCCACCGTGTACCAGTAAAGCCGCGCGAGGTTGTGCAGCTGGCCAAGGCGCATCGCCCGCTGTCCGCCCTTGCCATAGGCTTCCATGAAATCGGCAAACACCGGGTTCGCCAGCATCGGCACATGCCCGAAGATGTCGTGGAAGATGTCCGGTTCCTGCAGGTAATCGAACTCCGCCTCGGGGCGGATGAATGCGCCTGCCGGGAAGCGGCGGTTGGCGAGATGGTTGAAGAAGATGTCGTCCGGCACAAGCTCCGCCACCGGCACGATCCGCCAGCCGGTCATCGCTTCCAGCTTGTCCGACAGCCGGCCCATGTGGGGAATGCCGGAGGGCGAAAGCTCCAGCGCGCTCATCGCGTCGAGCGCCGCCTGGCAGGCCCGGCCCTTCGTCACCTCGCGCTGGCGGCGGAACAGCCGGTCCCAGCGATCATGCTCCTCGGGGCTGTAGGTGTCCCAGGCCTGGTCGATGGTGAAATCGGGCGCGCGCGGCGCGCCGTGATAGCGATTCTTTGCAAAGGCCGTGTCCATGGCGCCAGTATAGGCCGGACCGCCAATTAGTTCCAGATGTAACTAATTTCGGGGCTTCAGTTGACCGAACGGGCGTCCACGATCTCGGTCAGCGTCACGCCCAGTTCACCGTCGGCCACCACCAGCTTGCCGCGCGCGATCAGGCGGCCGGAAACGTAGATATCCACCGGCTCGCCGGTCTCCTTCTGCATCGTCAGCACATCGCCGGGCGCCAGCGCCATCAGCTCTTCCAT
This sequence comes from Acidobacteriota bacterium, assembly GCA_016712445.1. Lineage (NCBI taxonomy): Bacteria > Pseudomonadati > Acidobacteriota > Acidobacteriota bacterium. The sequence continues at coordinate 102,017 of JADJRB010000010.1, forward strand.
CGTCAGGCGCACATCGCCGAGCACGACCTCAACGCGCACCGGCACGTCGAGCAGCATCCGGTGGAAGGCGGGGTTGGTCTGTTCGGTCATGTCTGTCCTTCCCTGGACGAAGCGGCCGGGGGAAACAAGTCGCCCTGCCCACTGACGATGCGCGCTGCAGCCCCATCAATCAGGCTGCGCAGCCGTGTCTCGGTCACCGCATGATACTGCGCTGCGCCGATCAGGCCCATCACCTGCGTGATCTCCTCCAGCGCCTGCGAAAGTTCCGCGCTCACGGCCGCCAGACGTTCGCTTTCGCTATCGGCCCGGCGCTGTTCAACTTCCGCCAGCGTTTCGGCCCGCACCTGCGTGATCAGCGCGGCCAGTTCTTCGCCGCTGAAGCTGACGCGCGTGTCGGCTTCGCTGGCCACTTCCTTTGCCGGTTCGGGCTGCGCACCGAAATCGGCGCGAAAGTCGAACGCGGTCACGGACTTGATGGCGCGCACATTGCTCATTCGATCAGGTCGTCTTCCTTGCCGGCCTTGCCGGCGCGGATCTCGCCGCGCTCGATCAGCTGGCGGGCGAGCGCCACGAGTTCGCCGCGCGCGGCTTCGACATCGGCGCGCCGCACGCTGCCGAGCGCCGCGATTTCCTCGCGCAGCAGTTCGCCTGCGCGCTGGGTGACGTTGGCGAAGAAGGCCGCCGCCGTCGCCGGTTTCGCGGCCTTCAGGGCGAGCACCAGCACCGCGCGGTTGGCTCCGGCCAACAGCGTCTGCATGCCGGCCGCGTCGAGCGACGCAAGGTCGTCGAAGGTGAACATCAGGGAACGGACTTTCTCGCCCGCGCCCGGTTCGGATTTTTCCAGCGCCGCAAGGAAGAGATTGCCCGCGCGCGGATCAAGACGATCAAAGATGCGCGCGATCCGCTCGACGCCCGGCTGCCCGCCATCACGCGACAGTGCGGCGACGCGGCCCTTGAGATGCTGTTCCAGCCCGGCCATCGCGGCGGGGTGCACTTCGCCGAGATGCAGCAGGCGCTGCATCGCCTCGATCGCCAGCGAAGGCGGCAAGGCGCGCAGCAGCCGCGCGGCCGCCTCACCTGAAAGCCGCGACAGGATGAGCGCGACGACCTGCGCCCGCTCGTGACGCGTCAGGACAGCAAGCAGGTTGGTATCAAGCGCCGACAGTTCGGCCCACACACCTGCACCGCTCGTGGCGCGCTGGGTTTCGGTGAAGCGGCGCAGCGCATCGGCTTCGCCGTCGGCATCGTCGCCGACCTGATCCATCGCAGCGCTGAGCTGCGCGGCCTCCTGCGGATCAAGTTGCGCCCAGACCGCCGCAGCTTCGGCGCCAAGCGCCCGCATCAGGCGGGCCGACCGGGCAAGGCCGGGCGCGAGGATGGAAGCCGGTTTGGCCAGCGCGCTCACGAGGCATCCCCCTTGATCCAGCCGCGCACGATCGCAGCCGCTTGCGCGGGATCGCGCCGGGCAAGGTCGACGGCGGCGTCCGGAACGGCCACCGGCCGCAGCGGTCGCACGCGCTCCGGCGCGCTTGAAACAATAGGTGGATCGATAACCTGCGAGACCGGCCCGGCGACGGGCGCCGACTTGCCTGACAGGACCGCGAGGGCGCCGCTGACGAGAACGAGCAAGGCAAGCCCTGCCAGTTCGGTCCAGGCCGCAGCGTCGGGCCGGCCCGGAAGGCCGCCCGCGAAAGCGATGGTTTCAATCACGAGACGGTCGCCCTGCGCCGGGTTGATGCCGGCCGCGAGGGCGGCAATGCGCTGCAGGTCCGGAATGCGGTCCGAGGCGGTTTCATCGAGGAGGAGGAGGACCGTGCGGCCGCCCTCGGCATTGTAGGTAACGCTGAGGCGCGACAGGCCGGGACCGGCGACCGGCGCCAGGACATCCGCCAAAGCCGCTTCGACCGGGCTCGCTGATACCGGCTTGCCCGGCCCGGTCAGCAGGACAGCGCCGCGCCAGACGAGCAGGCCAAGCGCCACGGCGCAGGCCAGCATCGCCAGCGGGCGCGCCAGTCCGGCCGTTCCTGCAGGTTTGCCAAGCGCCATCATGCTCTCCGGGGCCAGCCGCAAGGCTGGCAGATTCCCGGAAAGCTAGAAGGCCAGCCTTAAGGCAGGTTTAACAAGGCAAACAACGCCTTAACGGCGGTATTGCTGGAGGCGCGTGGTGCGAAGGCCTTTGGCGCCGTGACGGGCGTAGAGGCGTTCCCAGCCTTCGAACTCTTCGTCCGTAAGGTTGTAGCGTTCGCAGGCGTTTTCGCGGGTCAGGAGGCCGCCCTGCACGGCGGCGACGACTTCCGCCTTGCGGCGGGTGACCCATCGGGAAATGCCGGGCGACGGCAAATCGGCGAGCGTGAGGGTCTGGCCATCCGGGCCTTTGACACTCATCGGGCGTGCATTCTGCATGTTCATGTTCAAACCCTTCCAGGTCCAGTGGTGATCTCCCCGCTTCTGCGAGGCCATGAGATCACCCTACACGCACCGGTTTAAGCCCGGCCTTGACTTGGAAGTTGAGTTTGGCCGCCCCTGTTAGGAGGCTGTTCGGAAAACTGTTCCGCGCCGGGACAATCGCGCCAAATGGGGCAAAACATCGACTGGCAGCAGGAAGTTTCGCGGTTTGCGTGCCAGTCCGTCAATAAAACGCCCGGCTGCGGGTTTCGCAGCCGGGCGCAAATTCCTGGCGTTCTGGCTAAGCCTAGAGGACGCGGTCTTTCAGGTCCTTCGAAGGACGGAAGGCAACTTTCTTCGAAGCCTTGATCTTGATCGACTCGCCGGTGGCCGGGTTGCGGCCGTTGCGGGCCGGGCGCTTGCGGACCTGCAGGATGCCGAGGCCGGAGATGCGCAGCTTCTTGCCCTTCTTGAGGTAGCCGCCCATGCGGTCGATGAAATCGGTGACGACGGCTTCAGCCTGTTTCTTCGGCATCGCGTGAGCTTCCGACAGCTCGGCGGCGAGATGCTTGACGGTCATCACGTCAGACGCAGTGGCTTTCTTGGCCGCAGCTGCTTTTGCCGGCGCTTTCTTTGCCGGGGCTTTCTTTGCAGGCGCTTTTGCGGCCGGCGATTTCTTTGCCGGGGCTTTCGGTTTAACGGCCATGTCTGTTTCCTTTGTTGGACAGTGGAACTGAAACGCAACCTCGAAACGGGATTTCTTCGGCTGCAAACGGAACGGTAGAGATAATCGACTGAGAGCGGCAGGGCATAACTTCGCTTGCAGGCGGGCGCAAGAGGCCCAATTCGGTTGATGAAAACCCAATTTATCGCCGGAAAACCCAGCAAAACATGCTTTGCCGCCTGCGCGGAAGGCGCCGCCCCGAATCAGGGAGCATCCGGCAAAGGCCAGATTCCATCCGTGAGCGGATTTTCTGGCAGCGCGCCTAGGCGAGCGACTTCAACAGCTCGAGACCATTGTTCTCGCGCACCTGCGCGGCGTGGCGGCGCAGCATGGTGAGGAACATCTCGTCGCCGCGCTCTGTCTGCTTCACGATCATCGCGGCCGCGAAGGCCACAGAGATGCCGTAGAAGGTGAACCAGCGATAATGCGTATAGAGATCATCAAAGCTGTAGCTGGTGATGCCTTCGGCCCGCAGCGCATTGTGGTAATGGCGCAGCAGCATCTGCTCATGCTTGGGGCGTTCCTCGCGCGTCAGGCCTGCACCGATGAAATAGGCAACGTCATTGGCCGGCGCGCCCTTGCCGGCGGTCTGCCAGTCGACCACCGCCAGCGGCTTCTTCGCGCCGGGCTTGCCGAACAGCATGTTGTCGAGCCGGTAGTCCGAATGCGTCAGCGCATGCGGGCCCTGATAGGCATCACCCCATTTCGGCAGGCTGGCCGCATACGCATCGCCGACCTCGATCTGCTCGGCATTGATCTGCGCCGCATACCGGTCCTTGAAGCCGAGCCACAGGCCGGCGATCTGTTCCGGACCGAGCCCCGGCGGGGGCGCCTTCGCGGACCCCTGCAGCCAGTCGTGTTCGTCGAGCACGGGATCTTCCCAATGCGCGGCATGCAGGACTGCGGCCGCTTCCATGGCGAGCTTTGCCTCGTCGACGCCGCAACCTTTCAGCTGGTCGCCCTGCTCCGACGGCGCCATGTCTTCCATGATCAGCGCGAACCGGTTGGTTTCCGGGTCATAGTCCGTGTACAGTGCATCCGGCGTGATGCGGCCGGCGACTTTCGGAAACGTGCGGTAAAACATCACTTCGCGCTTGTAATGGTTGAGCATTTTGGCGGTCATGATGCTGAGCTCGTTGGCCGACGGGAATTTGCCCACCAGCGTTTTCGGCGCGTTCGCCCCGGCGCGCGCATAGTCGAACACGAAGCGCACGTTCTCGCCGATCTGCCCGGTGCCGATCGACTTCGAGGTCAGGGAGCGCACCTCGCCGTCAATCCCGATCTCGCCAAACAGCGTGTTGAACCAGTCCGGGCCAAGCTCAAGCGGGTTCGTGTCGAGGCCGGGTCGGCTCATGGGGCGGTTTCCTCTGTTGTCGGAGCATCCGGGCGGGCGCGCCCGGTGAATTTTCGGAACTGGCCGAGGCGTTCCTCGGCGCGGCGCAGGCCCTTGTCGAGCGCGGCCATGGTCAGCGCGAAATCGCCGTTCGTCTCACGCCGCCAGGCACGCTCGGCCTGCGCGATCACGAAAGCGATGGCGATGCGCTTCAAGCTGGCTGGCGCGCCGCTGTCATTGTCGAGCCCGGCCGAGGCGAGCGCCCAGGCGGCGGTCGCGTGGCGATGGACCGGCAGGTTCACGAGATGGGTCAGCGAGGTTTCGCGGAACTTCATCAGCGCGGTCAGGCCGGCGCGGTATTTCTCCATCGCCTCGAAGCGCAGCATGATGACATCGAACAGACGCTCGCGCGCGGATGTCTCCTCCGGCACGCCCTCCGCCGACATCGCCTTGTCGAACCAGCCGTCGAGCGCCTCGACGAGGTCTTCGCGCGCGGCGACGCCGTGAAAGTCCGAAAGCTGCAGCTTCGCCTTCGCCGCAATGTCCGCCAGCGGAATATCCGACCAGGCGCGCGACGCGGCGAGCTCAAGGGCTGCCTTCAGCCCCTTCTCGATGATCTTCTCAGACGTGGCCAAGGGCCAGGCCTCCCGGGGTTCAGTCCGCCTCTTTCGACAGCTGCCGGTCGCGGTTCGCGGCGGCGCGCAGGGCGTCTCTCATCAACCGGGGCATCCCACCCGTGTCCATGAGGATGTCAAGGGCCGCCTGGGTGGTGCCGCCGGGGGAAGTGACTGCACGGCGAAGTGATTCGGGATCGGCGGTGCCGGAGGCCATCAGCGCCGCTGCGCCTTCGACCGTGCGGCGCGCGAGGCGCTGGGCAAGCGCGCGCGGCAGGCCTTCGGCCTCGCCCGCCTCGGCCATCACTTCGGCGAGCAGGAAGAGGTAAGCCGGGCCCGACCCCGACAGGGCGGTGACGGCCGACATCAGCCCTTCATCGACCGGGCCTTCGACCTCGCCGAGCGGGGCGAGCAGGTCGCGGGCGGCGTCGGCATCGGCCGCAGCAAGTCCCGGCGCAGCAGAATAGACGGTGATGCCCTGCCCGATGGAGCCGGGCGTATTGGACATCGCGCGGACCACGCGGGCCGTGCCGAGGCGGCGCGAAATCTGCGCGATGCGCACGCCCGCCATGATCGAGACGACAAGCGTGGCCGGGCCGACGAAGCCGGCGACCTGCGCAGCGACGGCAGCGAAGGCCTGCGGCTTGACCGCGAGCACCAGCACGCCAGCGGGCTTCACAGGCGGATTGAGCACGACCTTGCCGTCAGCGGCCCAGGCGGTGAAGTCTTCGGACGGGGTGGGCTCGATGACCGCGATGCGGCGCTTCGGCTTGGCCTTCAGCCAGCCGCGGGCCAGCGCCGATCCCATCCGGCCGGCCCCGACGAGGACAAGGGACGGCGCGGCAGCCATTTGGGGCTCAGGCTTCGCCGTGGGTTTCGAACATCACCGCGTCGATGGCTTCGCGAGGCGACTTGCCGGCCCAGACGAGGAAGTTGAAAGCCGGCATGAAACGGTCAGCGGCGGCAACGGCGGCCGCGATGACGGCGCGCACTTCGCCCTGGCTGACCTCGTCGCGGCCTTCCATCGGGAAAGTGTAGCGGAAGATGATGACGCCGTCGTCCGACCAGAAATCGAAATGGCCGACCCAGAGGCGCTCGTTGGCGAGCATCACGAGCTCGGCAATCGCGCTGCGCTTGGCGGCCATCGCCTTCACGTCGAGGGTCAGCGAGAAGTGGATGGCGGAGGGTTCAGGCCGGTAGGCGAACAGTGCGCCCATGTCACCCCAGCGGGTTTCCGCGACTACCTGGAGGGTGCCTTCTTCGTCCCGCTCGCAGGGCCAGTTGGCCGCCTCAAGCACGACCTCGACGATGTCGAGGGGGTCGATGTCGAAGTCCGGGGTGTGTTCGAGTTCAAGGCTCATGCAGGCGCCTCCGCTTCGCAGTCTCAGGATTGGGGCCGGATTCGGAAGACAAATCCACTCCCCGAACAAACCGGCCGGACGGGCGCTTGTCCACCCGGTTCAACAGTCAGGCATCAGGAAGCCGTGGATTTCCCTTGGCCCGCCTCGAGCGCGGCGATGCGGGCTTCCAGCGTCTCGACCCGGTCAAGGGCAGCGGTGGCGATGGCCTTCAGGGCTTCCACTTCATCGCGGCCGGCAAGGTCCATGTCGGCGATCAGCGCGCGCACGCGGGCCTGGGCGGCGGTCTTGGCTTCCTCGCCGGCGGCGCGGGCGGCGCCGAGCGCGCCGGTCATCAGGCTGGCGATGTCATCGAGCAGTGGATTTGTGCCAGCCATGCAGCTACTCCTTCGCGCCGGGAATGCCCGTGCCCTAGCAGATAGGGTGCCGGACAGACAGGGAAAAGACGCCGCATGACAGACCTCCTCGCCGCCCTCAGCGTTTACTTTACCCAGGCCGCGCTGACGTTTCCGGAATGGAGCCCTGCGCTCTTCTCGATCGATTTCGGCTTTGCCGGTCTCGGGGAGTTCCACCTGCGCTGGTACGCGCTCGGCTATATCGCCGGGATCGGCGGGGCCTGGTGGTATGCGAGCCAGCTGCTGAAGCGCCCGGCCCTGTGGGGCGGCGAGCCGCCGCTGAGCCAGGAAGCGATGGATGACCTGATGTTCTGGATCATCATCGGCATCATCCTCGGCGGGCGGCTCGGCTACATCCTGTTCTACATGGTGCCCTACCAGATGGACGTGCTGGCCGCCGATCCGCTGACCATCATCCGCATCTGGGACGGCGGCATGGCCTTCCATGGCGGCATCCTCGGGGTGGCGATCGTGCTGTGGTGGTTTGCGGCGAAGCGCGGCGTGAAGCTGCTCTCGGTGGGCGACATTGCAGGCGTCACCGCCCCCATCGGCATCGGCCTCGTGCGGATCGCCAACTTCGTCAACGGCGAGCTTTACGGCCGGCATACCGACGCCCCGGTCGGCATGGTGTTCCCGGAGGGCTACGTGCAGGGATCCACGCCGCCGGCCTATAACTGGGACACCGGCGAGTGGGTCTATTCGGGGACCGAAATGGCCCGCCATCCGAGCCAGCTTTACGAGTCCGTGCTGGAAGGCTGGCTGCCCCTGCTCGTGCTGTCGCTGCTGATCTGGAAGTTCGGCGCCCTGAAGCGCCCCGGTCTCGTGGCAGGACTTTTCCTGATCATGTACGGTGTGGGGCGATCTGTTGCCGAAAACTTCCGGATGCCGGATTCTTTTGTCAGCGGACTGCCAGAATGGCTGACGATGGGGATGATCCTGTCGGTGCCGATGTGGATCGGCGGCGCCTGGCTCATCTGGAACGCCTTGAAAGCGCAGGAAAAGCGCGTATAAGGATTTCGTTAATACGTAGAGTTACGGATGCTTTGACGCGCGAACCTGGGGAGGGGGGCGCAATGAAGTCTGACAGCCTGTACCGTCTGACAGCGGCGTGCCTGTTCACGCACGAGCTCGATTCCCCCCTGAGACAGGGCTGGAACCCGCTCGCGCTGAACACAAGTTCCTATACTTCATTCGACCAGCAGATCTTCATGTGGGCACACGTGCCGATCGTGCTCGGGATGATCTTCCTTGCCGAGACGGGCAGCCGCGCGGCCATCCGCTACGGGCTCTGCGTGTTTGCGGTGGTGCATGTCGGGCTGCACTGGTTCTATCGCAACACCCCGGTCTACGATTTCAGCTCCCTGTCCTCGTGGGTGCTGATCCTGCTGGCCGGCATATTCGGTGCGGCCTATTTGGTGCCCGCGAAGGCGCGATAACGCGCTGAAGAAATTGACGGACACATGACTCTAAAAGACCGGCTGGTTCGCCTGATCGAAAGCGGCGGGCCGATCCCGCTTTCAACCTACATGCAGATTGCCCTGCACGACCCGAAGGGCGGCTATTACGCCGCGCGTCCGGGTATCGGGCGCGATTTCACGACGGCGCCCGAAACCAGCCAGGTGTTCGGCGAATTGCTCGGGCTGTGGCTGGTGCATGAATGGCGGGCGCTGGGATCGCCGGCAGCGTTCCAGCTGGTCGAGATCGGACCGGGGCGCGGCCAGCTGATGCTCGACGCCCTGCGCGCGGCAGGCACAGCGGGCGGCGACGAGTTCGCCAGCGCGATGCGGCTGGTGTTCATCGAGCCGAGCCCGTTATTGCAAGCGGAGCTCAAGGCGCTGTTCGCGCCCTCGAAGCCGGAGTTCGCGTCAAAGCTGGCGGAGGTCGCCGATGGCCCTGCCCTGATCGTCGCCAACGAGTATCTGGATTGCCTGCCCGCCCGCCAGTTCCGCAAGGCCGGCGAGGCCTGGCACGAATGCGTGATCGGGCTGGACAGCGCGGGCGCGCTGGTGTTCGGCCTCGCTGCCGACGAGCCGCGCCCGCCGCATGAGATGGCGCCCTCCGGTGACACCGTCGAGGTGCAGGCGGGGCTGGACCTGATCGTGGCGGATCTTGTCTCCCGCACGGCCCCGGTGCGGGCCCTGTTCATCGACTATGGCCCGGATGACCGGGCGCCCGGCGACACTTTGCGGGCTTACCGGCGCGGCGCGCAGGTCTCGCCCCTTGAAGCGCCGGGCGAGACCGACCTGACCGTCGATGTCGATTTCGGGCGGCTGGCACGGCTCGCCCGCTCGGCCGGGCTCGACGTGGCCGGCCCCGCGCCGCAGGGCATGTTCCTGCTCGGCCTCGGCGCGCAGGCGCGGCTGAACCAGCTCGTCACCGCCAATCCGGAGGACGGCGAAGCGCTGTTCAACGCGGCGCGCAAGCTGATCGACCCGAAAGACATGGGCGCCCGCTTCAAGGCAATCTGCCTGTCCTCGGCCGGGCTGGCGAAGCCGGCAGGTTTCTGACGCGCCTATTGGCGTTCGCTCCGAAAGCCCCATGTTAGGGTCCGAAAGACGAGGTGCGCACGTGGCGGAACTTTCCATTCTTGAGCTGGGGCGCGTGCGCGAGGGATTTACCCGCGCCGATGCCCTGAATGAGGCGCGCCGACTCGCCCAGCATGCCGAGGGGCTTGGCTACAAGCGCTTCTGGGTGGCCGAGCATCACAACATGTCGGCGGTGACGACGGCGGCGACGTCGCTGGTGGTTTCGCACATCGCGGCGGGCACGAAGACGATCCGCGTGGGCGCGGGCGGCATCATGTTGCCGAACCATGCGCCCTACGTGATCGCCGAACAGTTCGGCACGCTGGAAGCCCTGTATCCGGGCCGCATCGATCTCGGGCTCGGGCGCGCTCCGGGCACTGACCAGCTGACGCTGCGCGCGCTACGGCGCGACGGCATGGCAGCGGAGAATTTCCAGCAGGACGTGCTTGAGCTGCAGGCCTGGCTCGGCCCGGTGGCGCCGGGCCAGCGGATCGAGGCGGTGCCAGGATCGAACTCCAATGTGCCGCTGTGGATCCTTGGCTCCAGTCTTTACGGCGCGCAGATGGCCGCGGCCTACGGCTTCCCGTTCGGCTTTGCCTCACACTTTGCGCCGCAGATGCTGGACCAAGCGCTGGCGATCTACCGGCAGAGCTACCGGCCCTCGAAGCAGCAGCCGAAGCCCTATGCGCTGATCGGCGTCAACATCATCGCGGCGGAGTCGGACGAAGAGGCGAAATACCTCGCCACCTCGCAGCAGATGTCGTTCGCCAATCTCGTGCGCGGCGAACGCAAGCTGATGCAGAAACCGATCGACGACATCGACACCTACTGGACGCCGCAGGAAAAAATGCAGGCCTCGCACATGCTGAACTTCAGCATCGTGGGAAATGCCGAAACCGTCCGTACCGGGATTAACCGCCTGCTGGAGCGCACAGAGGCCGATGAGCTGATGGTCGTCTCCGACATGTACGACCAGGACAAGCGCCGGCGATCTTTCGAGATCATCGCGGGCGTGATGGCGGACCTGAAAGTGGGCGCCAGCGCCTGAGCGCTGTTTCGGCGCGCAAGAAGCAAGAACAGTGATCACTGGCGCAAACGCTTGCGGGCCAATTACCTGTTTTGTAGGCTGAATCCCTTATTCCTCCCAGATACAGGTTTTCTGCCATACTTCGTCAGGTGCTCCAGCAGGCCACGGGCAGCGATCATGCCCGACTGGACGGACTTGTGTCCGGACTCGATTTCGCGAACGAGGCGAACTACCGGCGATTCCTGACATCGACGCATGCCGCGCTAGCGGGGCTTGAGCAGCAGCTGGAACGGTCGAATGTGTCGGGTCTGCTGCAGGACTGGGCGCAGCGGCGGCGGCGGTTCGCGCTGGCAGAGGATCTCGGCGCCCTTGGCGCGGATGCCGGCCAGCCCATGCAGGGACCATCAAAAGGCAAGCTGACCAGCGATGAAATGCTGGGCACGCTCTACGTGTTGGAAGGCAGCCGGCTGGGGGCAACTGTGCTCGCCGCCCGCGCGGCCGACTCTTCAAGCGCCGCGGTGCGCGATAATGTCCGCTACCTGACACATGGCAGGGACGGCCGCTTCTGGCGTTCCTTTCTCTCGCTGCTGGCCGACGCTTCGGCGGTTGATACCCAACCGATGATCGCAAGTGCGCACGCCGCATTCGCGATCTTTACCCGCGCCTTCGAGGCGCAGGGAGCCGCTTTACGGTGAATGACAACTTAGCGACACAACCGGCAACGTTGAGCAATTGCGACGTTGAGCCGATCCATATTCCGGGAACGATCCAGGCGATCGGTTGCCTGCTGGCCTGTGACCCGGACAGCTTCGTCATCCGGCATGCGTCCACCAACACTGAAGACCTGCTGGGTCTCGGCGCGGGAAGCGTGATCGGCGCATCGCTCGACGATGTGCTGGGCCGGGAGATCGGCCACGAGGTGCGCAACAGCCTTGCCCGCTCGCCGGACCCGTCGCGGCCCGGCCTGCTGTTCCGGCAGAACGCCAGCGGCGGCCGCGCCTTCGATATCGTGGCTCACATGCATGATGGCCGCGTGATCATTGAACTGAAACCTGCGGCGCCGCAGTCCGATCCGGCATCGCTGGAACTCGCGCGCACGATCATCCGGCGGCTGGGTGCGGAGACGCGGCTGTCGCAGCTCTTGCGCAATGCGCCGCGGCTGCTGTTCGGCGCGCTGAAGTACGACCGCGTGATGGTCTACCGCTTCGCCGAGAATGGCGCCGGCCAGGTGGTGGCAGAGACGAAGCGCGCCGACCTCGAGAGCTTTTCGGGCCAGTGGTTCCCGGCGAGCGACATTCCGGCCCAGGCGCGTGCGCTCTACTTGCGCAACACGATCCGCGTGGTGTCTGATGCATCAGGCGAGACGGTGCCGATCCTGCCGGTGACCGATGCGGACGGCCGCCCGATCGACCTCAGCTATGCCCACCTGCGAAGCGTCTCGCCGATCCACTGCGAATATCTGCGCAACATGGGCGTCGCCGCGTCGATGTCGGTGTCGATCATCGTCGAGGGAAAGCTCTGGGGACTGATTGCCTGCCACCACTATTCGCCGCGCGCCCTGTCGCTGGCCGAACGGATGAACATCGAGCTGATCGGTGACTGTTTCTCGATGCAGGTGGAGTCGCTGATTTCCCGCGAACTGCTGCAGGCAGCTGCCAAGGTGCGCGCCGCGCTGGGCGACATCCTTCTGCGCATCGTCGACGAGCCGCGCCCTGACCTGCTGCTGCGCGCGCGGATCGATGACATGGCGAAACTGATCCCCAGCGACGGCGCCGCGCTCTGGCTGGAGGGCGAAGCGGAGCGGTCCGGTCGTACGCCTGCGGACGATATCCTGCAGCAGGTCGCGCGCCTGGCAGAGTCTGAAGCGCCCGGGCAAGTGTGGGCTACCGACCGACTGTCGACGCGGCTGGAAGGGCCGATGCCCGGCGGGCCGGCGGGCGTGCTTGCCATTCCGCTGTCGAAGGCGGCCGGCGACTACCTGTTCTATTTCCGCAAGGAAGTGGTCGAGACGATCGAATGGGGCGGCGATCCGAACAAGGCCTACACGACCGGCCCGAACGGCGACCGACTGACGCCGCGCGTCAGTTTCGCAATCTGGAAGGAAGAAGTACGCGGACAATCCCAGCCCTGGACGGCGCAGGTGCTCGAAGCGGCAGAAGGCATCAGGATTGCGTTGATGGAAATCACGCTGCGCCAGACGGCGCTTTTGCAAGCGGAACGCCAGCAGGCCGAGGTGCGCCAGCGCCGGCTGAACGACGAGCTGAACCACCGCGTCAAGAACATCCTTGCCCTGATTCGCTCGCTGCTGCGCCAGTCGAAGGACGATGGCCGCTCGCTGGCAGACTATGTCTCGACGCTGGAAGGGCGCATCATGTCGCTCGCCAAGGCGCACGACCAGGTCTGGCATGGCAGCGAAGGCGGCCACCTGAAGAGCCTCGTCGAGACCGAGCTGTCGCCCTATCACGGCCGGGGCGCGGTGATTGAGCTGCAAGGCCCGCCGGTCGTGCTGGATGCACGGGCGTTTTCGGTGGTTGCACTGGTCGTGCACGAGCTGGCGACGAACGCGGCGAAGTATGGATCCATCTCTTCCGACCACGGACGGCTCGATATCGCCTGGCGCTTGAACGATTCCGGCGACTGCGTGATCGAGTGGACTGAAAGCGGCGGGCCGCCGGTCACGCCGCCGAAGCGCAAGGGCTTTGGCTCGACGCTGATCGACCGCAGCATTCCGTTTGACCTGCAGGGCGAGGTCGACCTCGCCTACAGGCCGGAGGGCCTGCGGGCATCGATCCGGATCCCCGCGCCATTTGTCTCGGTGGCAGAGGCAGCGCCGGCCTCGGCCGCCTCCCCTGCCCAGCGCAAGGCGCCGCGCGTGTCGCTCGCGGGCCTGAACATGCTCGTGGTCGAAGACCAGTTCGTGGTGGCGCTGGAGATGGAGGACCTCCTCCTCAAGCTGGGCGCGGAGACCGTCGAAGTGGCCGCGACCCCCGCCAACGCGCTGGCCGCCATCCGCCGGCAGAAGCCGGATGTCGCACTGCTCGACGTGAACCTCGGCGGGTCGTCATCGATCGAGGTCGCGCGCACGCTGATCGGCGCCGGGGTGCCGGTGCTGTTCACGACCGGCTATGCCGACAATGCGCATATCCCGCCGGAACTGCAGGCGGTGCCGGTGCTGCGCAAGCCCTACACGTCGGCCCTGCTGTCCGCTGCGCTCGAACGCCTGCTGCGCGGGCGCGCGGTCTGACCGGGACGTCTGATCGCAGGGCGGCGCGGCAATGACTCTGGACAGCGCAGGGCGAAGCGATTCAAGACAGACGCGGCAAGCAAGGGATGGCTCCGTGGTTCGATTCTTCAGGTTGATGGCCGGACTGCTCGCCGCCGCGATGGGATTCGGGTTGCAGCCCGCGAGCGCGCTCGATATCCGGCTCGCCGGCTTCACCTCCCCCACGCTGATTGCGCAGGCACAACTGCTGCGCCTTGACGCGACCTTGCAACAGGCCATGGGCACCGGGGATTTCGTCGGGCTTGCGGTTGCCGTGGTGCGCAATGGCGAAGTCACATTCCTGCACACTTACGGCGAGACCGAGACCGGCACAGGCGAGGCCGTCACGGCGGACACAGTGTTCCGGATTGCCTCGCTGTCGAAAGGCTTTGCCTCAAGCATGGTGGGGCTCGCGGCGTCGGAGGGCCGCCTCTCGCTGGATGCCCCGGTCTCCGGCTTTGCGCCGGAGCTGGCGCTGCCGGGCGGCGGCGAGAAGACGCTCACCCTGGCAAGTCTTCTCAGCCAGCGCACGGGCCTGCCGCCGAACGCGTATGACAACCTGCTGGAAGAGGGTATCGAACCCGTCCGCATACTGCCGATGTACCGCAAGGTGAAACCGACCTGCGCGGCCGCGTCGTGCTATGCCTACCAGAACGTCACCTACGATCTTTCCGGGCGGGCGCTCGCGGCCGCCTATGGCGAGAGCTATCCGGAACTGGTCGGGGAACGCCTGTTCGCGCGCCTTGGCATGACAACCGCGTCCTACGGGCTGGACGGGCTCACCCATACCGGCAACTGGGCGCGCCCGCACACGCGCGCGCGCCAGAGGGACCCCGCCCTGCCGCCGAATCCCTGGACGCGGCTGGAGGTGAAACTCCCCTACTATGCCATCCCGGCGGCGGGCGGCGTGAATGCCTCGATCAAGGACATGGCGCAGTGGCTGAATGCCCAGCTCGGCCATGCGCCGGATGTGCTACCGCCGGAGGTGCTGGACCTCATCCACACGCCGCAGGTGGCGACGCCTACCGAGACGCAGCGCATGCGCGACGTGATGCCGGCGCTGGCGGCATCGCACTATGCTTATGGCTGGCGCGTGTATGACTATGCGGGCCGCACGGTGGTGGCGCATGGCGGCTCGGTCGACGGCTACGGCGCCCACATCATGTTCCTGCCGGATGAGGATACCGGCATCGTGGTCCTGTCGAACACGCGCACGCGCCGCATGTGGGCCATCGCGCCGATGTTCATGGACCTGACGCTCGGCCTCGAGCCGAAGGACTGGCTGGGACTGGAGCCGGAGCCGCCGGTACACGATGAGCGCGTCGCGGCGCCGTGAACCGATCCTGAAAAAATGGACACGGGCGCAGCTGAGCCGCGCGCGGAACGATTCGCGGAACGGGACGTAGCATCTGCATCCCCAAACCCGCAGAGAAGGAGTCAGCAAATGACCCATCACACCGATTCCAGAACAGTAGCCATTCTCGCCGCCGACGGGTTCGAGCAAGTCGAACTCACCTCGCCGCGCGACAGGCTGCAGGAGACCGGCGTGAAGACGCACATCGTGTCGCTGAAGGGCGGCACGATCCAGGCCAACAAGCACCGCGAGCATGGCGACACATTCGAGGTCGATGTCACGCTCGATAAGGCAAAGCCTTCTGATTATGACGCCCTCTTGATCCCCGGCGGCCTGTTCAGCCCGGATGCACTGCGCACAGATCAGAGGGTGCAAAGCTTCGTGAAGGCATTCTTCGACGCCAGGAAACCTGTGTTTGCGATCTGCCACGGGCCTCAGGTGCTGATTTCGGCGGGCGTGGTCCGTGGGCGGAGCATGACCGCCGTGAAGGCTGTGCAGAAGGACCTGGAAAATGCCGGCGCCAAGGTCAGCGATGAGGCCGTGGTGGTAGACGCCGGCCTCGTGACCTCACGCACGCCGGACGATCTCGACCAGTTCAATGCGCGCATCGTTTCGGAACTGGCGCGGGCAGAGACCGCCTCGCAGAGTCGCTGAGGCCGGCGCCAGCGTTCATCGATCATTGGAGCGGGACCGAAAGCAGCCCAAGCCGCTCAGCGCGTGTCCGGCCGTTCGATCGCTTCGATGACAGGCGTGAGGAAATCCGCGAGCGGCGCCGCGATGCGGACCACGCCGTCCCGGGTTGGATGAAGCCCGTCGGCCTGTAGCATCGAGGGATCGCCCTCGATCAGTCCGAGCAGCGACGGATAATAAGGCACACCATATTCGGCTGCGAGGCCCGGATAAATCGCGGCGAAGGCGGCCTCGCGGCTTCCGTCGGCAATCTCGCCCCGCAGTGAAAGGCCGACAAGCACGGCAGGAATGTTGGCCTGCTTCGCCCGGTCAAGAATGGCAGCCAGGTTCGCCCGCGTGACATCCGGGGGCACGCCCAGCAGGTAGTCGTTGGCGCCAAGCGCCACGACAAGCAGGCCGGGCTTCGCCGAGGTCACGCTCCAGTCGAACCGGGCGAGCCCCTGCGCGGTCGTGTCGCCCGACACGCCCGCATTAACGGCGACCGCATGCGTTCCGTTCCTTCGCCAGACGGCCTCCACCTGTTCAGGCAGCGCGTCGCCAGGCTCGAGGCCGTAGCCTGCTGTCAGGCTGTCACCGAGAAAAACCACGACGAGCGCATCCTCGCCTGCCTCAGGCGCAGGAACTTGTTCGGCGATGCCAGCGGGAAGCTGGGCGGGCTGTTGCGGAGCGGCTTCCGGCTGTCCGCAGGCCGCCAACAGGAGGACGATCGCCAAGGCGAGGAAAAGGGCAATGAGCCGCGGCACTTGCCGGATAGGCGACGCAAACGAGTTCATACATATCGATAGACACGCCGTCGCCGCCTGACAATGTACGGCGACCCTGACCGGAGAGACTAGATACATGACCGAAGCGCTGAGAATGGCAGGGATCTGGCTTACATTTCCTGCCGCTTCGAATATCGCCGGGTCGTCATCGCTGGATGTCCTCAAGGGGGTCGATTTTGTCGCCGGGCGCGGCGAGACCGTGGCGATCGTCGGCCCGTCCGGCTCGGGCAAGTCGTCGCTGATCGCGGTCGCAGCGGGTCTTGAGGCCGCGAGCCGGGGCGAGGTGACGCTGCTGGGTGAGCGGATCGAGACCTATGGAGAAGACCAGCTGGCGCGCCTGCGGCGGGGCCGGGTCAGCATGGTGTTTCAGTCATTTCATTTGCTGGAGACCATGACGGCCTTCGACAATGTCCGCGCGCCGCTCGAGATCGCCCGGCTCGACAAGGTCGATGCCCGCGCCAATGCAGCGCTCGAAGCCGTCGGCCTGAGCGCGCGTCGCACGCACTATCCCGGCCAGCTGTCCGGCGGAGAGCGCCAGCGGGTGGCGGTCGCCCGCGCCCTCGCCTGCTGACCCTGCGCTCGTCTTTGCGGATGAACCCACCGGCAACCTCGACGCTGAAAGCGGGCGTGTGGTGGCAGATCTGCTCTTCTCGATTGCCAGGGATCGCGGCGCCACACTCGTCCTGGTGACGCATGACGCCGAGCTCGCGGCCCGGGCCGGCCGCGTGGTCCACATGCGGGACGGCCAGATCGTATGAGCAGCGTTTCGGTGAAGCTGGCGCGCCGCGAACTTTCGAGGGGCATCCGGGGGTTCTGGATCTACCTCGCCTGCCTCGCCCTCGGCACGGCGGCCATCGCGGCGGCAGGCTCGGTGACGGAGACCTTCTCCCGGGGCGTGGCCGGCGAAGCCCGCACCTTGCTCGGCGCCGACGCCCGGTTCTCGACCGCGCAGCGCCGGGCGACAGACGAAGAGCGCCGCTTCGCGGAGGGGCTTGGCACGATTTCGGAGACCGCCTCGCTCGATGTCATGGGCGCCGCGAACGGCGTGCGGGCGCAAGTTGACGTGCGCGCGGTCGACAATGGCTATCCGCTGATCGGGACCGCAAAGCTGTCCGGCGGCGAAGCCGACCTTCAGACGGCGCTGAAACGGAGGGACGAGCGGTGGGGCGTGGTGGTCACCCGGTCGTTCCTCGAAAAGTTCGGCGCTAACATTGGCGACGCTGTGGAGATAGGACCGGTGGACGGCGTGATCACGGCGCGCCTCGACGCGGCCCCGGACCGCATCGGCACGCCCGGCGCCCTCGGGCCGGAAGCCATGGTGGCGCTGGACGCGCTGGTCGAGGCAGGCCGCCTGACGCCGAGCCAGCTCTTCCGGGCTGACATCCGCATCCTGTTCAAACCCGGCGAAGTGTTGGACGATGCACGGAAGCAGTTCGAAGAGACTTTTCCCGATGGCGGCGCGCGCCTGCGCGCCCCGGAAGACGCCGTCGACGGGCTGCAAAACCTGCTCCGGACACTGAACAGTTTTCTCGCCATCATCGGCATTGCGGCGCTCGTTTCGGGCGGCGTCGGCGTGGCACAGGCCACGTCCGCTTTCCTTGCCTCCCGGACGCAGTCGATCGCTGTGCTGAAAGTGTTCGGGGCCGATGCCGCCACGATCCGGACGGCTTACCTGCTGCAACTGGGCGCCCTCGCATTTGCCGGCGCCTTAGCAGGCACAGCGCTGGGCGCCGCCGCGCCTTACCTGCTCTCTTTGTTTGCCGGCAGCTCCATTCCAATTCCTCAGGCGCTGGCGCTTTATCCGCTGCCCGTGTTGAAGGCGCTGCTCCTCGGCTTGCTGGCCGCAGCGGTGTTCGCCGTGCCCGAGATCGGGCGGGCGCGGTCAACGAAGCCATCGGCCCTGTTCCGCGAAACAAGCCAGACGGGCAAGGCGCGCGCGCCCTGGCTGGAGGTCTCGTGGGCCATTGGCGCCGCAGCGCTGCTCGCCGCGATTGCGGTAGCAACCAGCTACCGCCCGATGCTCACGGCCATGCTGCTTGTCGGCGCGCTGCTCTCGGCGGGCATTTTTGCCGGCGCGGCCTGGATCGTCAAAGGCATTGCGCGCAAACTTGCCAGAAGCGCGCGCGGGTTCTGGCGCATCGCGCTCGCCAACCTTGGGGGACCGGGTTCGCTTGCGCCGCTGATCGTGCCGTCCCTTGGCCTTGGACTGGTGTTGCTGGTGCTGGTCGTCTCGGTACAGACAAACCTGATACGGCAAATTTCTTCGACGGCGCCGGCCAATGCGCCGTCGCTGGTTTTCTCTCAGATCCCGAACGAGAAAGTGGAGGCCTTCGACGAAGTCGTGTCGGCGGCCGGAATCGATACCAGCGATCCTGACCGCTTCCGGCAGGCCCCGTTCGTGCTCGCCCGCGTGTTCGCGCTCAAGGGCAAGCCGCTTGTCGAGACAGATGTGGCAGAGTCCGAGCGCTGGGTTGTGCGCGGCGAGACGAGCCTGACCTATCTGGACGAACAACCGCCGGAGACGGAACTTGTAGCCGGCGAATGGTGGCCGGCCGGCTATTCGGGTCCGCTGCTCGTTTCCGTCGAGTTCGATGCCGCGCGCGGGCTCAGTATCGGCGTCGGCGACACGATCGGCTACCGCATTGCGGGGCGCGAGATCACCGCAAAGGTCGCTTCGCTGCGCAAGGCGGACTGGGGCCAGTTCGGCATCGGCTCGAACACGGCGTTCATCCTGTCGCCCGGCACACTTGAAGCCATGAGCCCGTCCTTCGTGGCGATTGCGAAGGCCACTCCGGAGCAGGAAAGCGCCGTCATCGCGGCGCTCGGAAAGGACCTGCGCGAAGTGGTCGTGTTCCAGACGCGCCCGGCGCTCGAGACGGCCGCGCGCCTGTTCGGCCAGATCGCCGCAGCGGTGAACGCCGCCGCCGGGATCGTGACACTGGCGGGCCTGCTGGTGCTGGTCGGAACGTTCGCCGCGCTCGCACGCCGCCGGCGGCGCGAAGCGGCCCTGCTCAAAGTGTTCGGCGCATCGCAGGGCGAAATCCTGCGCCTTTACGCGGCCGAGTTCGGGCTGGCCGCAGGGGTGGCTGCCCTGCTCGGCACCGCGATCGGCGTCGCGGCGGCTTATCCGGTCGTGGTGTTTGTGTTCGAGGCGAAGTGGTCCCTGCCCTGGCAGCCGGCGGCGGCCGTGATCGCGTCCGCCGTCGCCCTCGCGGCCGCGGGCGGCGCGGCTGCGGGCTATTCGGCGCTGTCGCGTAGGCCGGCCGACGTGCTCAGAACGCCGTGATGGCGCCGCTCACCGAAAGGCGTTGCCCGGCTGATACCGGCAGCCTTGAAGATCATGGCGGCCGGGCAGAAGCCTGTGAGGGATGCCTGCAGCATGTTGAGGCCTGCAAAGGCGGTGAGGAGGAACCAGTAAGGCGCAACGAACTAGCCAAGCGTGCGGCTCAGCAGGACTACAATTCCGGCAAAGGCCAGGACGGCGCGGTCGAGGTTCATGGGAAAGGCTCCGTGCGAGAAGGGTTGAGGGTCAGGCGAGTGTGAAGGCTTTGCGGATCCAGGTCTCAAGCGCTGCCCCGGTCTGGGCGCCGGGCTGGTTGGCGATGAGCTTGCCGCCGCTCCAGCCGAAGAGTGTGGGTATGCCGCGGATCTGGAGACGGGCTGCAGCTTCCCTGTTCTGGTCGGAGTCCAGTTTGAAGAAGCGCACGTCGGAGCTCAGCCTGCCAGCGGCGGCGCGGTAGTGCGGCGCCATCATCCGGCACGGCCCGCACCACTGCGCCCAGACATCCAGCAGATAGGCGCCGGTGTCCTTCGACTGGAGATCAGCGAGTTGCTGGGAGGTGATGTCAACGGGCTCCGGCGTTGCCAGCGTTGCAGCGCAGCGGCCACACTTCGCGCCTGACAGCGACTTGTCAGCCGGCAGACGATTGACCGCGCCGCAGGCCAGGCACAGGATATTCCGGTCTTTGTCGGATGCCATCGCCGTACGCCTCACCCTGCCTTGATCTTGTGTGTCTTGATCAGTCCGAGCACGGCGTTTTCATAGAAGGTCTCGGACACGCCAGCCTTCACCTTGCCGATAAAGTATTTCTCGAAGCCCGCTTTCGCGGTGTGCACCCAGCCGCCGGATCCGGACCAGTTCACATTGCGCGGCGGGATCTGGGGCTGCGCCACGAAGGCGACACCCTTGTCGCCGAAATCGGCAAGGCAGATGGCGTTCCAGGTCGCCTCGTGCGTGGGCGCCTCGCCCTGACGATCTGGCCAAGGTTCTCGGCCGTTGCGGTGACCATGGATTCAATCATGAAGCCCGTCTTCGGCACACCGACCGGCACCGGCGTCTTGCCGATCGGCGGAATCGCGATGCAAACGCAAATGCCGAAGATTTCCTTGTACTTCTCGTTTCTCTGGTGCCTGTCGGTGAGGATGAAACCGCGCGGATTGGTCAGGCCCTCAATCCCCCGCACGGCCTCCACGCCCCGGAAAGCCGGGAGCATCATCGAGAACTTCATCGGGAGCTCATGAAGCTGCTTGACGCTCCCGTCTTCGGCCATCTCCTCGACAATCATCTTGCCCGGCTCAGCTTTTACAACACGGGCATTGGTGATCCATTTGATGTGGCGGGCGCGCAGTTCGCTTTCGAGCAGGCTCTTGGTGTCGCCAACACCGTCAAGGCCGAGGTGGCCGATGTAAGGCTCAGACGTCACGTAGGTCATCGGTACCCGGTCGCGGATCTTCCGGCGCCGCAGCTCGGTTTCAATGATCATGAGGGTCTCGTAGGCGGGCCCGAAACACGACGCGCCCTGCACGGCGCCGACGATCACCGGGCCCGGGTCGGCGCAGAAAGCTTCGAACGCAGCGTGCGCCTGCAAGGCATGATCGATGTGGCAGACAGATTGCGTGTGCCCATTCGGGCCGAGCCCTTCGATCTCGTCGAAAGCCAGCTCAGGGCCGGTTGCAATGACGAGATAGTCATACGACACAGCCCGTCCGCCGGGCAGCCGGACACGTTTCTCGTCCGGTTCAACTTTCTCGGCCTTGCCGACGACCAGTTCGATGCGCCGTTTCTTCATCGGCTTCGCCAGATCGACCACGATGTCCTGCCGATCACGCCAACCGACGAGGACCCAGGGGTTCGACGGCACAAACTGGTAGAACGGATTCTCGTTGATCACGACCACTTCGTCTTCGGGTCTGACCGATTTTCGGATTTCATAAGCGGCGATGACGCCGCCGAGGCCCGCACCCAGAACTACAATCTTCGCCATGGCTGACTCTCCCCTTCGCTAAGCGACGAATAGCATATTTTATTATTTCATAATATATGTAGATATACGCATTGCGGGCGGGATGAAGATGTTTCGATCTGTCCCGCAGCGAAGGACTGGGAAGATTGAAGGAACGCGGGATGGAACATCTGCCGGGGCGGATGACGGGCAGCAGGCCACCGAGGCGGCCTAAGGGCGCCCGAATGATCATGGCGACAGGGCTAGGTCTCGCAGCAATGCTGATGACCCCTGCCCCGATCGCCCTTGCCCAGACCCTGACCGTGGAAGAAGCGGTCGTGGTCGATTACCGGCCGGTCATTGCCCGCATCGAAGCGGGCGACACCGCGACCGCCCGGTCGCGCCTTCAGGGCGTGGTCACGCAGCTGAACGTCGTCGAGGGCCAGATCGTCAAGGCCAGCAGCCTGGTCGCAGTGGTCACGGACAGCACCCTTTCCCCGCAGCTCTCCGCGCTCGGCTCCACAATCGAGGGACTGAAGTCGCAGGTGAAACAGCAGGAAAGCGACATTGCACGCAATGAAGGCCTTCTGGCGCAGGGCTTCTACCCGCGCGCCCGGCTGGATGAGGAGAAGACCTCGCTCGACGTCCTGAAACGAAGCCTCGCAACAGCTGAAGCGGAGAAGCGCGCTGTCGGCCCGCGAGGCCGAAGGACGCATTCTCGCGCCGGCGGACGCCCATGTGACCGATGTGGGCGTGGTGAAAGGATCGGTTGTTTCTCCGGGGGACGTTCTGGCCAGCTTTGCGACGGTGAACGGGGTCGTTCGCCTCGCCTTGCCCGAGCGCCACGCGGCGACGCTGGAAGAAGGCGAGACCATTTCACTGCGGCTGCCTTCCCGCTCGGATGAAATCCGCACGGCCACCGTGATCCGGATCTATCCCGAGCTGAAACAGGGCTCTGTCATTGCCGACGCGAAGGTCGAGGGCGGCCTGACAGCGCTGTTCGGAGAGCGCGTCGACGTTCTGGCGCCCGTCGGTGAGCGGCGCGCTATCCGGATTCCCAAGGACTATGTGTCGACCCGCTTCGGCGTCGACTTTGTCCGGGTCCAGGTCGGCGAGCGCTTCATCGACGCGCCGGTTGCGCTGGCAGCGCCGCTGGTGGACACGGCCGGGCAATTCGAAATTCTCTCGGGGCTCAGGCCCGGTGACCGGATCGAGAAGCCGGAACCGCGTCCATGACGCCCGATCTGTCCGGCGCGATCACGCGCGCAACCATCCGCTCGCCGCTTACGCCGCTGTTCCTGCTGTCGGCATTGGCGGTCGGGCTGATCGCGCTGCTCTCGATCCCGCGCGAGGAGGAGCCGCAGATCTCCGTGCCCATGGTCGACATCATGGTCTCGGCGCCCGGACTTCGCGCGGCGGATGCGACCGAGCAGGTGACCAAGCCGCTCGAAAGCATCCTGATGGCGATCCCGGATGTCGAGCACGTCTATTCCCAGACGCGCGATGACGGTGCGCTCGTGACCGCCCGGTTCGCCGTGGGCACGGATGCGGACAACGCCATCCTGCGCGTGCACGAGAAGATACGGGCAAACCTCGACTCCATTCCCTATGACGTGCCGATGCCGCTCGTGGTCGGTCGCGGGATCAATGACGTACCGATCGTCTCCCTGACGCTCTCGCCCGACGCGTCCACCGGCAATGTCTGGAACGATACGGCCCTGCGGATGGTCGCGGACGAGCTGCGAGGCGAGCTGACCAAGGTCAAGGATGTAGGCCTGACCGATGTGATTGGCGGGCGGCCCCTGGAACTGAGGATCGAGCCGGAGGTCGAAGCCTTGTCAGCGCAAGGCGTCTCGCTGCAGACGCTGGTGCAGAGCGTCTCGGCGGCGGCCGCCGCGCTGCCGTCTGGCCGGGCGCACCAGGAAGGCGAGTCCCTGATCGTGCAGGCGGGTGACCGGGTCGCGGCGGTGAATGAACTTGAGCGCCTGCAGATCCGGGGTGCCGGTGGACGCATTGTCTATCTCAGCGACGTCGCGAATGTCCGCGTGACCGGCGCTGAAACAGACGCGCGCGTGTGGACGATACAAACTGACGAGGCGGGCCATCTGGATGCAAGGCCAGCGGTGACCGTGACGATTGCCAAACGGCCGGGCGCGAATGCCGTTGTCGTCTCTGAAGCAGTGCTCCAGCGGCTGGAATCGCTGAAAGGCCCACTGGTTCCCGAAGGCGTGAACGTCGAGGTCACGCGCAACTATGGCGCGACGGCAAACCACAAGGCGAACGAGCTCCTGTTCCATCTGGGGCTGGCCACCGTGTCGATTGTCGTGCTGATTGCGTTCAGCATTGGTCGGCGCGAAGCGCTGGTGACCCTGATCGTCATCCCGACGACCATCCTGCTGACTTTGTTCGCCTCGTTGATGATGGGCTACACGATCAACCGGGTGAGCCTGTTTGCATTGATCTTTGCCATCGGCATCCTTGTCGACGATGCGATCGTGATCATCGAGAACATTGCTCGCCATTGGGCGATGAAGGATGGCCGCACGCGCGCGGAGGCCGCGATTGATGCCGTATCCGAGGTGGGTAATCCGACTGTCATCGCGACGCTGACCGTGATTGCGGCGCTGTTGCCCATGATGTTCGTATCCGGATTGATGGGCCCCTACATGGCGCCCATTCCGGCGAATGCATCTGCCGCCATGGTGTTCTCGTTCTTCGTGGCCGTCGGCATCGCCCCCTGGCTGATGATGAAAATTGTCAGCAGGGCGCCCGTCAGCGCGGATGCTCACTCGCACGCCGGTGAGACACGCCTCAGCGGATTCTACCGGCGCGTCGCCGCGCCGATTGTTGCATCGAAACGCAACGCATGGATTTTCCTGAGTGCGGTGGGCGCAGCGACGCTTCTATCCCTCCTGTTCTTTGTTACCCGGGCCGTGCCGGTCAAACTGCTTCCTTTCGACAACAAGTCCGAAGTGCAGGTGATCGTCGACTTGCCGGAAGGCGCGGCGCTCGAAGATACCGAACGCGCGCTGCTTGCGCTGGCTGATGCCATCGCGCCGGTCGAGGAAGTAAAGACGATCCAGGCCTATGCCGGCACAGCGGCCCCGTTCAATTTCAACGGTCTCGTCCGCCATTACTTCCTGCGCGCCAGCCCCGAGCTCGGCGACCTGCAGGTGAACCTCACCGAAAAAGAGGAGCGCAGCCGCGCCAGCCATGAAATTGCGCTGGAGCTGCGCGCGCGTGTGTCCGCTGTGCCCCTGCCAGAAGGCGCGCGCGTGAAAGTCGTTGAAGTGCCGCCCGGCCCGCCTGTCATCTCCACCCTGATGGCAGAGATTTATGGTCCGACGCCCGAAGTGCGCCGCAAGACGGCAGCCATCATCGAGCGGTTCTTTGCCGAGACCGACTTCATCGTCGATGTCGACAATTCGATCCGGCGAAGCGGCGCCGCGTATGACCTTCGGGATCGACGAGCCCCGCGCTGCAGACGCCGGCGTTCTGCAGTCGGATATTCTGGACACGATCAATCTGGCCTTTCATGGCCAGACTGTCGGCGTTTCACCGCGCGGCGAAGGCCGCGATCCGCTCAACATCCGCGTCTATCTTCCACGTTCCGAACGCAGCTGGTCGCAGCAGACAGCTGCGACGCCGGTGCCGCGGCGCCTCGCTGGCACTGACGTTGCGCCGGCCGAGCTCGGCGAACTTGTTGAACTGCGGGAGGAGGAAGGGTCGTTGACCATCTTCCGCCGTGATGGGCACTTTGCCGACATGGTGCTCGGCGAACTTGCGGGACGGTTCGAGGCGCCGATCTACGGGATGTTCGAGATCGAGGCACGCATCAAGGCGTTCGACTGGGCGGCAGAGGGCCTGGAAATGCCCTCGATCAGCCTTTACGGTCTGCCGCTGGTGATCCTGACCCCGGTGCCGCTGACCTTCATCGGCATCATGATCGGGCACTGGATGTTCGGCGCGGCATTCACGGCCACTTCGATGATCGGCTTCATCGCGCTGGCGGGCATCATCGTGCGCAACTCGATCCTGCTGGTGGATTTCATCCGCCACCTGAGCGACGACGAGACGCCCCTGCGGCAGGTTTTGCTGGACGCCGGCGCCATCCGGTTCAAACCGATCCTGCTGACGGCCTTGGCCGCCATGCTCGGCGCGGCAGTCATCCTCGCCGACCCCATCTTTCAGGGACTGGCGATTTCGCTGTTGTTCGGCCTCGCCTCATCGACAGCGCTTACTGTTCTGGTAATCCCCGCGATCTATATAGCCCTGAGGGGGCCGGAATGGCGGCCGGTCAGGCCCGCACAGCCCGGCGCGCGCCCTGAAACAGGAGAAGGCCTTTCCGATGCCATTGAAGCTTAAGGCTGCCGACGCGATCGACATTGTCGCGGGCCGCGCCGCCGAGGCCGCCAGTACGCTGAAAGCCATGGCGAGCGAAACGCGCCTGATGATCCTCTGCGCCCTCAGCTCAGGCGAGTTGCCTGTAAACAGGGCTGGCTGAAATCACCAACCAATCCCAGTCGACGGTTTCGCAGCATCTGTCAAAACTGCGCGCGGCGGGTCTTGGTGACAGCCGGCGCGATGGACAGACGATCTACTATCGCAGCCTCGATGGTATCGCGCGCGATGTCATCGATAGCTCTGCCAGCACTATACCGACGAGCCGCCGGCCCGAGGCTGAACCTGAGGCTTGTCCATGGCCAGCAAGACCTGGCTAGGCCACGGGCACCTGACGCCGGGCTGCGCTCATCGGGTTCCGGCCGGTTCCAGGCGTCCTCTTTCAAGCCAACCTGCCGCTGGATATCAAAGCCTGGCACGGACCACCCATCCCGAGCCTCCCGGGAAGCCGCCGGGCGAACAAACCTGGTGGACCACGGCTGACGCGAACGCCAAACCGGTGCGGGCGGCGTCAGGTGGACAGGGCCTCACCCTTCCCGCGCGCGGCCGCCTCAGCCGCTTCATCCGGTCCGTCCTCCCCGGCATTGAAGGCGACCGTCGCGGCCCGCGCCGCAATTTCCGCCGAGACAGTCTCGAGCAGCACGCCGGCGCCTGCCGGCATTGCCCTGACTTCGTCGCGCGCGCCGTCGAGCTCTGCACCGTTCCGTCGGCAGAGCGCCGTCAGACGGCGAAGGACAGCCGGCTCCGAAAGACCGGCCGCCTGCGCCAGCGCCCGCTCTTTGTCTTCCCGATCGGGAAGAAATGAGCCGTTCCACACCTTGTCGAGGCGTATTCTTACCGATCCGGGGAACCCGCCGGGGCGCGCAGATGCACTCCCCGCTAGAATCTGGTTCCGGCGCGAGGTTCTGGAAGGCATTTGCGCTCGGCCGCCGTGTGCTCGCCGCTTGGTTTTGACGCCCGCGAAGCTTCAATATCGCCTGACGGCTGATAACGGCAATGTCCCGGTGCCCTGCAGTTGCCGGCCATCGAATGTCCTGATTGAAGCACTTTCCCCGGATTGCTCCGGCTTGGCGCGGGCGGGCCCGAGGCGCAGGCGCCGCCGACCGCCCGCCTGTTCGGGCTGCGGCTCCACACGTCTACGAGACGCCCTTCCGGCTTCGTCCGCGGCGTCCGGGCCGAGCAAAAACCGGGCACGTGCACGGACTATTTGCATGTGCTGGTATCGACCTGCGGCGTCACACCCGATTCTTTCAGGAAGCTGATGACCTCCAGGCTGGAGATCGAGAACGCCACTTCCTGGGTTGTCTTGCGCGTCGGATCCTTGGTGTACAGCGAATTGACCCCGATCACCCGGTGGCAGGCATCCACCAGCGCGCCGCCGGAATTTCCAGGCGCAATATCTGCAGTATGCTGAACAAGATGCGAGTTTGCCATGCCGGAGAGCAAGCCGGCCGAACCGTCCACGACCCGTGAGACGATACCGTTCGTGACGGACGCTATCATGTCATCGTACCTGACCTGTTCGTCCGTAAACAGACTGTCGGCTACGCCGGGAAAGCCGAGCGCGTACGCCGCGCCGCCGATGGCGGGATCAAGCCCCGCGAGTGCGACGACTTTTCCTTTCAGTCCCGGCACGCTCAGCACGGCAAGATCGCGCCGGTCATCCTTTGCAACCACCTTCGCCGCCAGCGCGTCGGCATAACCGGAATTGTTGGGGATGACATACACGTCCCTGGAACTGCCGACCACGTGGGAGTTTGTAACCACGTAGCCGGGCGCGACGACAAACCCGGACCCGCGCGTGCGTTCCTTGTCGTTGCTTATGAACATCACAGCGCGCCGGACACGCTCGTAATCGAACCCCGGCTTCGACGTGGTTGGCGGAAGCCGGTCGCGCTCCGCCTCGAGGGCGGCCTGCTTCTCGGCTTCAAGCCTTGATTTTCTTCTGCAGGGCAAGTTGGAGGATCTTGCCGCGCGCGTTCCAGCGCCGCGGACTGGCCGCCGGCCTCCAGGGCCTGGCTGACGGCAGCATTGCTTTCATAGGCCTGCAGCGCGGACCGCGCTGCGCTGGCGCTTGCGCTGGTATTGACCGCGATCGTGATCGCGTCAGCAATGTCGGCCGACCGAGCCGCCATCGCGGCGCGCACCAGGTTTCTGGCTTCTGCGTTGCCCGGCTGAGCGAGCGCCAGTGCGCAATTGTCGAGTTCGCCGATGGCAGCTTCAAGTGAAACGAGATCGGAGACAGAGCCCGGAAGGCGCGCGTCGAGCACCGACCTGAGAGCGGTCAGGGCGGCCGGGTAATCCGAGCGGCGCAGCAGGGAAAGTGTCGAGACCTGCTGGTTGCCTGCGCCGACATCGTAGATCACGGACAAGGCCCTGTCGATTTCAAGAAGGTCCTGGCGTGGGCTCACGCGCCGGGGTGCATTGACTACATCCCGCTCGAAGGCAGCTTTTTCTGGACTGTTGCCTCATTCAGGGGACGGTCCGCCCGAGGACCGGCCGGCCGCCACGGCATCATCGACCTGCTCGGCCCGCAGGCTTTCTTCGGGCGTCCGGCATGATGATGGCATAGGCCATCAGCCGATCACGCCTCAGACGCTCAAGTTCGCCGGTCGCCGCCGAAGAGCGCGGCTGGAGGGACGCGGCGCCCTTTGAAAGCCTCGCGGCCGCCACGGCGAAAGCGGTGTTCCGAAAAATAGCCTGCACGGCTGAGGGTTGGTAGGGCGCACCGCGTGCGGACATCGTCGGCGCCGGCCGCAGGATTTCCCCAGGCAAAGCTTCCCTCCCAGCCCACTTCCTGCAGCACAGCGCTGCCCGAGAAGGCGGAAATGGAAACGCGCGCCGCATAGGAACCGTTGAAAGGACACGGTGAGACCTCGGCCGCGCCATCGGGCGCCCGAAGCGCGCACCCTCCCCCCGGAACGATCTGTGATCAGGGCAATGAACTGGGTCTGCGGCGGACCGCCCGGAAGCCCGTCCAGCACAGCCAGTTCGGCATAGTCCTGGCCGTCATGCGCCAGCTCTATCCAGATGCCGCCTGTCAGGCTGCCGCGCAGGACCGAACCTGGCCGCGCGTCGGCGCCGGCCGGTAGCCAGCCGGCCGCCGCCACGCAGGCCAGGAGTGTACAGAACGCTGCGGAAAACCGGACGAACCTGCAAGAAAATCCGCGCATTCCAGCCCCCGATCGCACACCAGATTTGCTTGGCAAACAGCGGCCTTGTCAATCGTCTCCGGCGCGCCGCGCGGCGACCTCCAGACTGCACAACGGCCTGCAATATCAGTATACGGTATTTGCTGCGCCGTCGCCCGGGGGTTTGACAATTCCGGATGTTCAACTTACCGTCGCCCTTGATCGGCGGGTCAGGCCGACGGATCATGGGGGGTAGTATGCGCCGGTTCTCGACCGCATTCGCATTCGCTGTTCTGGCGATCACATCAACCGCGCAGGCCGATGCCAAGGACAGCGATGCGATAGGCGTCTGCGCCGCCCAGCGCGCCCCGCGGAGCAGATACGCAAGCAGAACCGCGACCAGATGCGCATGCAGGTCACGAAAGGTGTCCTGGTCGGAGTTCTGGGCGGGGGCCTGGTCGGCGGACTGGCAACCCAGGGCCAGTCCAATGATACCCAGACCACCGCGATGATTGCCGGAGCTGTTATCGGCGGGTTTGCAGGCGGCATCGATCAGTACCTGGCAGCAAAGCGGCAGATTACGCAGGACAATGCAGAGCTCGTTCGCCTGATCGACAGCGACGCGGCAGGGTATGCGACCCGGCTCGACAATGTGATCACGTCGATCCAGCCAACCGGCGACTGCCGGGCAAACCAGATCGATACCTGGGAGAAGCGTCTCATTGCGACGCGGACCGAATTCTGCGTCGCGATGCGGCGCGCGCGCGGCGGCGTTGCAGGCGACTCCCGACGACAAGGCGCGCAAGTCAATCGAGAAAGACAACAAGAAGGCGGCCAAATCCGACGCCAAGGTGCTTGAGCAGCTCGACCGGGAAGAGGCAATGATCACGGCCGCGCTTGCCGATGACAAGGAACTCTACGGCGACATACTGAAGTATTTCGATACCGACATCATGGCGATGGTCCAGGCGCAGGCGCAGGTGGAAGGCACCAGCACCGCCTCGCTGCGCGGCCCGGCCGAAGCCTATGCCGTCGAAGTCATTCCACCGGCCATCCTCGCCGCCTCTGCCCCGGTCGGGTCCTCAACGTCGGCGTTCGGATCGACGACCTCGGCGTTCGGCGCGCCGGCAGCGGCGGCGAAGCCGGACCTGAGTGCGCTCGCGGCGCCCGATCCGGAAGACGGTTCGGCGCCTGCCTGGATGGCCCAGGTCGTTCGACCGGATCCAGTCATCGCCGGCAATGGGCACCAGGCCGCCCTGATTGCCCAGCGCAATGCCGGCGCCGAAGTCCAGGCGGCGACCCAGACCGGCGATGCCCGGCTTCAGGTGGCACTGGCGCGCGGTGAAATGGTGCCGGTATCAACCGGCGACTAGGGTCCCTGGCCGGCCGGCTGCCGGTCCCGCCGCGCCGCAAGCAATGAAGCGCCGGGCAGGCTTGTGCCGCGGATCGCGGCTCTGGCCTTCCTGGCCGCGGCGCTTCACACCGGGCGCCAGGCGCAGCCAGACGACGCGTCCGGACGGATCCGGCAGCTTGAACTTGAAGATGCGCAGCTCGCCGGCGCAGCAGGGCTGTGGTCCTTGTACGGAGTTTTTCGGAAATCAGGGCGGCCGGAACCGGCCGGATTGTCGAGGACGCGGGATCGGGCGTGCTGGTAACCTTGCCATGTCCTGACCGCCAGGCATGTCCTTGGCGTCGAGGAATCGGCCCTCGCGCCTGTTTCAAGAACCTTCAGTATCAGCCTTTCCAATCGGGCGCACGACGGCTCTCCGGCCGCCGGCTTTTCGGTCCTGCCGGCGCGCCTTGTCGAACAAGGTGGTCAGAAAGGTGCGCGGCGCAGTGCCTTGTTTGATGACTGGGCCATCCTGGAACTTTCATCGCCGATTGCGGGCTTTGCGCCGCTGCCGCTGCTGCCGGGCAATTGCTGCGGGGCGAGAGCGCAGCGCGCCGCGCTCGCCGGATTTCCGGGTGACCTCTCGGATCCGGAAGCCCCTGAAATGTGGATTGATCCCGACTGCGCCATCACCCGGAAACTTGCCAACCGTATCGTCGTGACCGATTGCGCGGCGACCAGCGGCAATTCCGGAGGACCGATACTGGTCTTGTCGGAAACCGGCTGGGCGCTCGCGGCGATGCTCACGCGCGCGCCGGCGAGCCCATCCGGCGGGCCGGTGCGCGGCGCCGACAACTATGCCCTTCCCATCGACCGGTTTCTGAAGGGCCGCATCGCGGACCTCGCCGCAAGTTGCGAAATCCGCCTGGCCGGTCCGTCGCCCTAATTGGATTGACATGGGCCAAAACCAGAATTCTTGCAGGCGCCTCTAATGGTCGATAACATCAGACTGCATCCATCCTGATCGGGCCAGAGCATGCGCGACCTGAAACAGATTGCTCTCATTGTCCTGTTGCTAGCCGCTTTCCAGTCTCCCGAAGCAACGGCCCAGGACGCAGATGCGGACTGTTATGCCCGGGTTGATGAAGCCCTGACCGTCTGCGCCGCAGCCTGCCAGACTGATGCCTGTATCAGCCGGTGCGACAAGGCGTCGGACGAGAAATACGCGGTCTGCGAGCGAAAGGAAAACAACTCGCAGAATTCCGGAACCGACGATTCGCGCGGTGTAAACGACGGCGGAACGAGCGATCCCTCAGCGCCTGCACGCGCGAGGTCGCTGGGCAAGACACCCCAAGCCCCCGCCCGCGACGACAAGGCGTTGCCCGATTTAGGTCCTGTGCCCGAGTGGTCAACACGCGCGTCAATGGACGCGGCCGTACGCGCTGCTTTTGTAAAAAGCCTCGGCAAGATCGCGCCGAGCCTCGGCGATGTCGGCGACCACATCGCGGCAGTATTTCGGGAGACGGGTTATTCCGACTACGGCTTTTACCGCGTCGACGGCGGGTTCGCGATCGTTGCCCGGCTTGAGAAGATCAAGGCCGATGGCACCCCGATCCCAATGGTCGCCATTATGATCCAACCGATTCCCAACCTTTCGGGTTTGCGGGCTTTATTGCGCAGCTCATCTACGGTCCGGAGGGCTTCACCGGGTGATCGTACTGATCGTATCAGACCAGCCTGTGATAGCAGAAGGCGGGCCGCCAACGGTCGCGTCCGCTGAGGCCTGGTTTGTGCGCGCGGCCGATCGATTGCCGCCCGAATATGCAGCCCTGCCATTCACGAGCGAGCATGCGGTTACCGCAATAATCTATGAGTTTGAGAAAGGCGGCTCGCCCGACAAGTCTGCTGTCGTGCCGACGAGACGTCTTTCGTCCGAGCAGCACCTTCGGGGCGCGGGCTTCTACGACCGGCTCGGTTTCGGAGCACGTCCTTGAACGTTTTCATAAGCTACCGGCGCGACGATACGAAGGATGTCGCAGGCCGACTTGCAGATCGATTGCGCCAGACCCGCGGCATTTCGAAAGTGTTCGTTGATGTCGAGGAAATAGCAGCGGGCGACAACTTCCTGGCTGCCATCAAGAAAGCACTGAATGCGAGCTCGGTCAGTTTCGTGTTGATCGGGACCCGGTGGGCCGCTTTGCAGGACAATGCCGGAACGCCGCGCATACTGGATCCGGATGATGTCGTTGCGCTGGAAGTACAATCGGCGCTCGCCGGCGCCGGCAAGACAATTCCGGTCCTCGTCAATGGCGCCTCGATGCCACGCGAAACGGAAATTCCGCCGCAGCTCGCGCCGCTTCTGCTTCTGAATGCTTCGCCTGAGCCATGAGCGCTTCGAGGCAGACCTTGAGGGCCTGCTCGCGGCCTGCCTGGCCGAAAGATCAAGCGGTCGGGGAGCGACTGGGCGGCGAGAAGACCGATCCTCGGCGCGATCGCGCGGGGCGTCACCGGCCTGATGGCAAGCTTGCAGTGGGGCTGTTCGTCCTGGTGATGAACAGCCAGTTTGGCTTCCTGGCGCTACCCTTGGGCGGGTGCACGAAGCGGCGACGTTCGTTGTAATCCTGTGGGCATCGATCGGGAGCCTGGCCCCTGCTTTCCTCGGCGGGCGCAAAGCACGCCGTTAGCCGGGACCCGCAAATTGGCCGCGGTACTCGACCGCGCCGGTCGACATCGTTGAGGTCAGGCCCGGTCAAGGTCGATTGACTTGCGATCTTCGCAGGACAACATCTGTGACCGGATCACCGGCAGGAGACCGTCCTATGTTGGAGGGGCTGAAGAAGTTCGCCATGGCGGTGCTGGCACTCGCTGCATCAGGCGCCGCAAGCGCAGAGCCTGCGCGGATGGCCCTTCTGGTCGGCATCAGCGACTATAACGGCGACGGCGTGATCGACACATCGCCTGAAGCCAGGCAACAGGCAATTTCCGAAGGATTTGCGCCCGACCTGCGCAATCCGGTGAATGACGTGACCGATGTCGGCGCGGCGCTTGCGCGCGCCGGCTTCGACACACTCGTGGTTACAGACGTCTCCAGGAGCGAACTGGAGGAGGTCGTGGCATCCTTTGCCCAGCGCGCGAATACTACGGCCGGGCCCGACGCGGTCGTCTGTTCTACTTCGCAGGACACGGGGGTCCAGAATGACGGCGCAGACTTTCTGGTTCCAGCGCGCGCCAGGATGCCTCGGCGACAGCCATCACCTCCGTCCATGGCCGACGATGACTGACGATGAAACAAAAGTAGCTTTGGAGACTATTTTTCAGTCCCATGAACCCTGGAACTCTGACCAAAAGCAGTCCGTCGAAAAATTTAGCGCAGCACTTGATCCCTGGCTCAAGTTGAATGGTTTTCCAGACTCTGAACGCGCGACGCGCATACATGACGAGTTTGTGGATCTCTCGGCGATATCCACCTTGTTCTCTCTGCGCACGCCTACAAATGAAGGTCCCGGCTTTGTACTACTGATCGTCGACAATTGTCGCGATAACCCGTTCATCGACCCGACAACTCGGGCTTTCAAGTTTATGGGGAAACGCGGCCACCTAGGTCTGCCGGGTGTCTTTTGGGGGTCACAGATCGTTATATATTCTACAACAGGCACGCAAACCGCGCTGGACGGCACCGGCCGCAACAGCCTCTTTGCAGCGGCGCTGAAGCGCCGGATTGCGCGTCCGCTCCAGACCTTGACGGAAATGATGGCAGCAGTTTCCGAAGATGTGCGCACTCAATCGAACGAACGCCAAGGTCCGGAAGGCCCTATCTCGCTTTACATGGATCCAAGCCGCCTCTGTGTTGTCAGCTGTCCTCCCCTGCCGCCGCGTGCGCCTGACGGAGAATAGGCGAAGTCTGGCGGCCGGCCTGGGAGCAGGTCAACCCGAGGATCTGTTTCCCTGCCACTCCGCCGGCGATTCGCACTCCGCTTCGCGGCGAATTTCGCAGTGCGCTCGCATTCTACGAGCTATCTATCGCTTAGCCTGCGCACCGTGCAGTGACCTGTTTAAGCACGTCCGCTCCGATGCGACGACACGGATAGCGCTTTTCATATGTGCCCAAGGTTCACCTAAAACCTGGAACCCGACGATTTTCCGTTCAATGAGAAAACGGCCTCAGGTGCCTGCGGGTCAAGGGGCATCCCCTACTCCCGGTAGCGCGTCTATTGCCGAGAATCTCTTGGACGGGCACACTGCTCTCACCATCAAGTAGTTGCTTGACCCACCCGATCAGGCCGCTGAATCCAGTTCGTGAGGTGGAGTCATGATGTCCCTTCCATGGTCGGTGCTCAATACCATAGGCTCTTCACCCCTCGTCAGGGCGACGGCGATAGTGCCGCTGATTGGCTATTTTATCGTCTTCAATGCGCACGTTCAGAATTTTCTCGATATCCTGATCCGCAGCCCCGGAGACTCGGCCCATACATGGATTTTTCCGATCTTCGACAGCCAAGTTCGTATGATCTTGGTGTACTATGGCTTGGTCATGGTCGGCATAGGCTCGTTCCTGTTCCAGCTCTTTTGCCCATCAAGCATCCGTCGCCATCGGCACGCGAGCGATTTACCAAGGAGCAGGCTGAACTGGACACTCCCTCCAAGAGAAACTTCACCTGGGACCAGATCCGATCACACCCCGTAAGGGACAGCAAACTCGTATCCGAAAAAATCGACATGATTCTGCGACACGTCAACCCTCAGCAGGCAACACTTCAACAACAAGGACGTGTATGCCGGGGTACTGCAAAAGGTTGGTCCTGACTTTTCCTTCGACCTGTACAGCACATTTTACGAGCTTGAGGACTGGCGCAACCCTGTCATCCGAACGACGATCATGGTCTTGTTCTTAGTGGATTTATAACCCTACTGGCTCCGTCAATCGACATATTTGCTTCCACGATTGAAATTATTCTGACCAAAATTTTGTAATCTGAGCTTGATCTGGGGTAGAATCTGTAACAACCCTGCAAGCAGGTATCGGGCAGGTATATTCAGGTACCGATCAGATAAGCGAAGCGGTCGGGAAACTCCAGGAAATGAATTTTTTTGAGGCACGCGTGCTGCCTGCGTTTAGGACTGTGCCAGAAGAACGCCGGGGTCGCTATGCGGCGGCGATGAGGCTGTCACTCCGCTTGGACGTATCTAACGGCCATCCCAATCCGGCTTCGGTTCATTTACTCCAGAGCGACAAGTACGGATTTAGTGAGGCTGAGCAGCGACAGTGGTACCTCGCCCTGACCCGCCCCCTGGCGATGCAGTTCCTCAAGGAGTGGAGCAGCACCACGAAAGCGTTCGAACGCGAGCAAACCACTGACCGATACTCGGAAATGTTCAGGAAGACACCATACACCCTAGGAAGATACCCTCGGACGATGCTATTAACCTATGCCGAGTGGCTCCACCTACGCGGGTATCGTGGCCGGGAACCCAAGCTGCCGGAAGAGATCAAGTCCTACTTGGGATAAGTGGATGAAACTGAGGTCGGAAGAGCTTTTCTTTCCAAAGATCCTGCGGTCGGTAGACGCCGCCCATTTCGTTGGTCGCTCCAAGCAACTCAGGAAGGCACTCAACAAGCTAGGAGACGAAGAATCCGCGCTCGCTATTTTCGGAGAGCGCGGCATAGGAAAATCGTCATTTGCTTGGCAGTTGGCTTCAATACTTGAAGATCGTAACACCGTATTTTCTCGGAATAAATTACAGCACACCGGTGCGGACCGGAAATTTTCGTGCGTGTTCCCAACAGCAGGCCATGCGCCGAAGACGCTACGCCATGTTGTTGCAAACATGCTGAGCGATACGAGAAGTGAATACTCGTTCCATGCCAAGTATTTCAGCGAGTTCGAGCTTTGGGACATTGAGAAGGAATTCGCGAGCAAGTACGGGGGTCGGTCCTAAGAAACTCGCGTCCATCGAAGATCCCGGCGAGTTCGTCTTTGCGATGCTCGACGAACTTTGCCAGCTACTGAGAAACAACAATCCACGTGTCGATCTCGTCCTATTCATTGATGAGGCGGACCAAATTCGGGATCGCACGGGTTTTGGCCAGCTGGTAAAGCGTATAGATACTGCGAAAATCGTTATTGTCGGCATCGGTGACACTATCGACAACCTGATTTCTGACCACGCTTCTTCAGGGCGGAAACTCATTGGTGGACTGATCGAATTAGAGACATTGGAGGAAAAGGAGATCGAAAAGATTTTCCGCGACGCTGAGGAAAAATCCAATGGAATGCTCTCCTTCACAAACTCATTCATCCAAAAGGCGAAGCGCCTCTCGGCAGGTTTCCCTTGGGTGGCCCAGAACCTGGGTTACCAGGCCCTCACCAGGGAACTCCTGAATCGGGACGTCGACGCAGCCGGACCGGTAAAACTTGGCATGGAGGCTTTCAGGTATGCGGTCGATGAAGTTCGAAGCGTCTATGTCAACGATATTGATAAGAAGGTCCGCTTTGAAGAACTGAACACGCCCGAAGCGGCATTGCTCGTTTCAATCATCGCGAACGCTCCAAGGGGACGTCCGCTCACGGACAAGGAAATCAGCCAGGAACTCCTCAAGCAGGGCCACCGGATGTCGATGGTTGACATCGACCTGTACCTCGGTCGGTTGGAAGATGACGCCAATCTATTGGTGAAGCGAACCGATCTCAGGTACCGGTTCAGGGATCCTATCGCTCGGACATTCGCGCTCGACAGGATAGACCAAGTCCGAGGCGAAACCGTCGACGACACGGAGTGAGGCGACACGCCCCAACCATTGAGATGCGGCAGGCCGCCTCCACCGGCGCTTACCCGGGACTATGTCATCACCCAGACGCTGCCTCCCGCTTCCCTGTCGAGTGCTGGGCTTGTCGTCGAAGTTCTCAATCGTAGCCACCTTATTTCTCTTGGCTCGGGCAGCGTTCACTGACTGGATACAGATGCTGGCCGCATCCACGGCCACCTGCACGCTTGCGGCGCCCTGCCCCCAGGCTACGACTCATGGCGAGCAAGCGGCCTACTCGCCGTATGCAGCTCCTGGGAAAGGTATGGATTTCTTGGCTCCTACTGCTGCTGCGTTAGCGCGCCTGCAAGACCCGGAGCTCGCCTTCAGGTGTTGCAATCCTTGCTGCATCGGCTGTGCTCCTCGCCATGTTAAGTTCGGCGCTCTTACCGTCTACCGCAACCATCGCTTCTACATAAGCCGTGTCCGATGCTGTCCATTCCGGCACAGGCGTAAGCGCGGTCTTGACGCCTGCCGAGAACTCTGGAGCGCTTGCCTTCAACGCGGCTCCTATCGCGTTACCGAACCGGTTTGCGTCTTTTACGAGGACAACGCGGGCTGGACGTTCGTACTGGCCCCTTCTAACAAAACGGTCCTGTGGGATCGTCTTGCAAAGTGGCGATCGCGACCGCCCGCTCTCTTTCGCCATCCTCAAGTTGGCGTTTGGCAGCAAGGACCCGAACTGCGGCGTCGGGCTTGGGCTGTTTTGCCCGCGCGTCTTCCTCTGCACGAACAAGCGCAATTCTCGGCCTTTCTGCTTCTTCCGCTTTCGCCTTGGCGGCCGCAGCCGCAACTGTCCGGGTGTCGAAATAGGCTTTGAGTTCACTTGCTGCAGGCCTTAGCGGCAACACGCCGCTAC
Organism: Acidobacteriota bacterium; assembly: GCA_016712445.1. NCBI lineage: Bacteria > Pseudomonadati > Acidobacteriota > Acidobacteriota bacterium. Next base: position 140,193 of record JADJRB010000010.1, read on the forward strand.
GATAGCCGACAAGGTCCGAAGCCCTGAGCTCGGGATCACCTGGCTTCAGTCTTGGAAGTGGAATCCGAGCAACAGCAAAAGCCGTTCCCAGCGTCTCGCTTGGCGTGCCGCCGGCGGCGACCAAGCCAGGCGTGAAGAATTGAAGATGGAGCTCTGCGGGCAAGGCGCGGTTGGGAGCAGAAACTTACCGCTGCAGCATACCTGACGTAGACCGGGAGCACTTCGAACCCATCGCTGCGAATGGCAAGGAGGCTGACGACCTCGAGTCCGTCAAGATTGCTGTCCTTGGCCGAATTGATCTTGATTCGCACACAGCGGACGCTGCCGCCGTCAGCCATGTTGGGCGCAAAGCTCGCTACCGGTCCCTCTTTCTTTTGCGTTACGGAGTAAAAGTTGAAAAGCCCCCACGCCTTGCCCGCCGAAGGCATGCGCTCGACGCTTCTTCGATCGCACCGCCAAGGGCCGTGAATCCAGCACCCACGAAGCTACCGACAAGACCGGCGAACGGTCCACCTAGGGCATCCAAGACGGCCGACTCCTGCGACCGGGCAGTAAGCTCGCCAGGTGTCGCTGGCGAGCAATCCTTGCCGACCATCACACGCGCTGGACCTATTCGCTCAACCGGGCCAGCGGCCTGGGCAAGCGCCGTGGACGACGCCACAACGAAGCTGGCAGCCAGAGCAAGTAGTGGTTTCATTTCAGGCTTTCCTTCTTAGTCCGTCCGCACGCGGGTTGGGCCCGCAGTCAGGAGAATGCCGCTGTCGGAACCGCACTTTCCGTCATAGCCCTCGCCGCCGCTCACAAGGCCGTAGACAATCACGGGATCGGTCGCCGATCGGGGCGCCCGGCTAAAGATCGGCGCGCCGGAAAAGCCACCAATGGTCTGGCAAAACAGGCGCACGCACTGGTCGTCGCTCTCGTAGATACGACACAAGCCAGGCTTGGATTCTCGAATACCCGCCTTGATCGGATAAGGCGGCGCGGCCGGCACGGTCGGCGGCTCATGGAAACCGAAATAGCTTGCAACGAAGGCCAGGGAATTCGGCTTGGCCACCTCAAACTTGACCACTGGCAAGCCCTGGAGGTTCGCGTGGATCTTCAGCTGGAGGCTATCCTCGTGAATGTCGGAAGTCCGGAACAATGTGTCGAGCACTGTGTCCGTCGGCGGCATCACGACCCAACCCTCAGAATCGGGCGTCAATAGCGGACGGGCTTCGATGCGACCGTTGACCAGCGCTTCGCGCAGGTCCCCAGACTTGAAGCAATGCCGCGCTGTCGCGATCGTATCAGGGCCGGTAATCACCGCCGTACAGAAGGGATAAGACAAGCCGGCGCCGCGGACAACCAATAGCGCGGTTACAGCGACCTGCCCCTCCAGCGCCCTGTCTCGCACTGCGGGCGCCAAGGTTTCGGCAAGCACAGGACTGAGGCATGATCTGTCAAAGTCAGGACCGATGGTGGTTGACAGGTCTGGATGCTCGCCAGGCGCACAGTGCTCGCCGGTGCAATTGTTGACGACGTATTCAAGCATCTTCTTGGCGCCGGCACTGCAAATGCCGCTACGGTCAGCTGCCTGGAGGCCCATGACGAACTTGTCGCGCAAGGTGAAGCGCTCGCTCGTCTCGCGCTGGCATTTGGTCCGGTCGGCACTGAAGCGACAGGAATCGATAGCGCGAGCGAACTCAGTTGGCCGGAGCCGCGCGATCTCGATCGCAACTTCGATTGGGTCCTGGGTTCGTTTGTTCCAATCATCCTTGGTCGTGAGCGGGACCGGATCGACCAGCGGCGGGATCTTCCACTTTTCAAGCAGCTTTTGGATTGCGTCGACTTCTTCGGTCGACAGTTCGTCGAAAACGGAGGGGTCTATAGGCGTTGAGACGGCGCCCTTCGGGGCAAACAAGCCATCAAGGGAGGGCGGAAGGCCCTCAAGCACGTCGGCCGGAAGCCCGTCCACCCCTCCTGGCCTTGAAACCAGGTCCGCGATGATGCTGTTCCGCGTCTCGATCCCGATACTCTCGGGGGCTGCAGCGGGGGAATCGCTCGGGAGCCCATCGCTACCCGGCGCTTGGGACAAGAGGTTGTAAGCCGCGCTGGGTGGCATCGACGCCGAGGAAGGCGCTTGGATTTGTAGCTCTTGGGCCGGAGGCTCCAGCCATCCAGCCGTGGGACTCGCAACTCGGTCGACTTCGCGCAGCGGCGCTGCAGGCATCGAACACCTCGATACGACCCCGATCATGAAGCAGTCTGCAATAGCGCGTTTGGCCACCCCCAGTTGAAGGTGTCATGCATTAAGATAGCGAAGTCAAGGCAGACCCGGGCCCAGCCGGGGACGCTCAACGAGACCGGGGGTAACGGTAAAACACGATAGCCCGGTCGCGAGGCCATAGGCACCATTTCTCATGCCCCCCCCCGGCTTCGCATTGAACGCGCCCAATTCTGCATTCCTGAAAAGCGCCACACCCGGGGTCCTCCCGGCAGTTGGTAAAAGGCTGGGAGTGTTCGACCGGTCCTGCGGGATTGGGCATTGAGTACAGCCATGCGCGGACCGGCTTGGAACAGCCTCGCTGCTCGGAATGGCTGACGTTGACGCGGGATGCAATCGCAGCGGGCTGCGGCCGCATTTCGCCTAGCTCCTGGCTCGTTGTTCCTGGATCAGGCCCTTCCTGCTTGGGCACTGCGCTGGGCAGGCAGATGCCGGCGCCCACAGCCCCTGCCCTTCAAGCACCCGGCAAACTGTTCCGATGTTCTGCGCGCGCAAGCCCCTCGGCCAGTTCAGCGACTGCTTCTGCAATATCCATAATCACGGTCTGCCGGCTGACACAGACGAAGGGCAATCTGCGTATGGGTGAGCCCCTCGACACGGTGAAGGAGCAGCGCCGTGCGCCGGCGCTCCGGCATGGCAGCGATGAGGTCATCTGCAAGGGCGAGGCGCTGGCGGTCCATGGTCTGCTGCTCGGGCGTGGGCGAGCGTCCGCATAAGCTGGTCTGACACCTCGCCGATCTCGACTGAAGAGAGCTGGCGCTTGTGCTCGGCCGACTTCAGGAAATCCAGCATCCGGTTGCGCACCAGCGTCATCAGCAAGGGCGCGAGCTCATCAACTCCCTTGTCCGGATAGGCCCGCCGCGCCGCAAGGAACGCACCCTGCACAATATCTTCGGCGTCAGCGGTGTTGCGCACTCTCATTCTGCAGAAGCGAACAAGCTGCTTATACCGGACGGAAAATGTACTCGAAAGCGAGCACAGCTTACTATTCCTTGATCCCTCCATGACGAGAGGAGCTACAATTACTTGCTCCGTTTGCTGATCTTTTATCTCGCCCGATTGCATACTGAATCTCGCCGTGCTGGTCGTCAATTTCCTTCAGGTGCAGGAGCTTGAGATTTCAAAGCGCTCCAATAGCAACTTCGGTGAATTGTCCAAAAATGTGATCGAGAACATCTCTTCAACCTAATAGAGAACTTGTACTTCTCATTTGGGAGAATGTAAAGTTCTCATTTCTCGAAATGCAAGCATGAAAGCCTCATCTGGCACGGGAGCCAGATCATGCAACTTCAACGCATTCTCGGTGCAAATGTTCGCCAATACCGGCGCGCGAAGCGATGGACACTGAACGATTAGCCTCAGAAGTTGGCGTGTCACGGGAAACTATTGGAAAGATTGAACGCGGCGTGTCGGCGCCACTTTTTGATACAGTTGAGAAGATAGCTGCGGCCCTCGACACGCCACCTTCTTCGCTTTTTGGAGCTCAGTCATTTCCGTCGGGCGAGCGTGGAAACTCACTTCGAGAAATCCACGCTATTCTTGCTAATCTGAACGACAGGCAATTGGCCGCTGCACGCCGCCTGCTCACTGCATTCTCAAAAAATTGAAAACTATAGACAACTAAGATTCCTAAAATGAGAACTAGAGGATCTCTTTTTAGAGAACAACAAGTTCTCATTTCTCGAAAAGCATCCGCGAACATCGCAACTTGTTTGCGAGGGTCAGCTTGCATGCAGCTTCAGAAGAGATTTGGTCTAAGCGTTCGACAGCATCGCCGTGCAATAGGCTGGACGTTGGAAGAATTAGCCGAAGCAGTCGGAGTTTCGCGAGAAACGATCGGGAAGATCGAACGCGGGACCGCCGCACCTTTGTTTGAAACTGCAGAACGAATTGCGCTTGCACTGGACGTGTCTGCATCGTCGCTCTTTACGGAACGACCAGAACCAAAAGGTGAGCGCGGGCGACTTCTGATCAGCATTTACGAGTCGTTGTCGAAATTGAATGAGCAAGAGCTGTCGAAGCTGAGTAAGATCGTTTCCGCTTTCGTAGGAAAATAATCTCACGCGCGAACTTTGAATGCACTCTCGAAGCATCGTCGTTTTGGAAACTTCGTGACTCCTGGTCACTGCGTTCGATGAGTGCGCAACATCCGCGCATAAGCGCCGCCCGCCTCGACCAGATCCCCATGCGAACCGCGCTCAATAATCCGGCCCTCCGACATCACGAGGATCAGATCGGCGTCTTTCGCGGCGTCTAGCCGGTGCGTCGCCACAACCAGTGTTGCGCCAATAGCCGCCTTGCGCAGCCGCGCGAACACAACTTTCTCGAAAACCGGATCAAGCGCAGAGGTCGGCTCATCGGCGAGGATCAATCCGGGCCTTCAATAACGCCCGCGCAATCGCAATCCGCTGCCTCTCGCCGCCCGAGAGCTGCGCGCCGCTTTCGCCTACGGCGAGCGCGGCGTTGTCATCGCTCCGCTCAAGGAGGCGTTCCAGGCAAAGGGGGCCAAAGCGTCCTTGAGACGACCAGGGTCCAACGCCGGCGCGGGAAACGCCACGTTGAAGGCAACCGTCTCGTTGAAGAGACCCGCCACCTGCGGGATGAACGCGACCTGACCGCGCAGGTGCTTGACCGGAAAGTCCGCCAGCGGACGTCCATCGATATTTATACGGCCCGCGTCCGGTTCATAGAGCCGCATCAATAATCGCAAGAGCGTCGACTTTCCGCACCCGGACGGGCCGACCAGCGCGACCTGCTGGCCCGGCTCAATCCGGAACGAGATATCCTCAAGCGCCCAGCCCCCGCCTGGATAGGCAAAGCTTACCTTCTCGATTTCAACCGACATGGGCGCCGCCTCCTTGCCGGGCGCCGCATGCAGAATTCCAGAACCGGGTTCCACAGGCTCGCGCAACAAGGACTGGAGCCTTTCGACAAAGGCTGCGCCCTGCCCGATATCGCGCATGCCGTAGCCGAGCAGCTCGAGCGGGCGGACCACTTGCAGAAGCCAGGCGTTCATGAGGACCAGGTCACCGGGCGTCATCTCGCCCGCCTGCACGCGGCCGGCGGCAATGAAGAGCGATGCGCCGAGCCCGGAGGTGAACACGAGCGCCGCCATCACGCCATTTGCAAGCCTTGCCCGGTAGAAACGCCGCCACCTTGCCTGCGTGCCTTCGAGCGCCTCGTCATAGCGGTCCGTCAGTCTCGTCTCGCCGCCGAAGGCTTTACCGTTTCGATATTCACCAGGCCGTCAGCAAAGCCTTGCACTGGCCTGGATGCGCGCCGAGGACACGTCGCGGCTCGCCCGCAGGATGCGGCGCGCGCCGTCCGCGAAGACGAGCGCGTAGCCCGCAGCGCACAGCGCGAACACAGCGAGAAAGGCCGCGTCCAGGAAATGCAGTACCAGCAGGCAGATCAGCACAATCTCGGCGAGGCCCGGCAGCAGCGTGAAGAGCGCGTGCTGCAGGACCAGGCGAAAGCCCTGCAGGCCGTTTTCCAGCGTCTGGATCATTTCGCCGGTCGAGCGCGCAAGATGCTGCTTCATTGGCAGCGCGAGGGCATGGGCAAACGCGCGGCCGCTCAGACGCCGGATGATGGATTGTTCGGCCGCGCCGAACAGGAGACTGCGCGCCTCGCTGGCGAGACGCCCGGCAAGCAGCGCCCCTGCATACAAGCCGGCCCAGACCAGCGGCGCGCCCGCAGAGCCAGACGCAGGCAAGGCCGCCGGCGGTCCGTCCAGGCTGTCCAGCAGGAATTTCAGGGCGACCGGCGCGGCGGCCGCAAGGCCTGAGCCCGCCAGCGCGCAGGCAAGCGCCGCGCCGAGCATGACGCGCGCTGCGGCGCCCGCCGAGCAACGGAAAATTTCGCCCACTTCATGCAGGCGCAGGCGCCCCGGCGCCTCGATCCCACGAAACTCCTTCATGCAAGCTGCCTGCCAACAATCTCGTTAGAGGCGTATCGTATATCTACTTTTAATTGTTTTCAATGATGCTCGGGCGAGGAGCGCTCCGATTGCTTCATGGCATTCTCAAACGCCGCCGCATCTGTCGGTGTACGGAACATGAAGCGCGCCACGTGCGCACGCCCGCTGGCTGCGCCGTGATGGCGCCAGTCCGATCCGAGCGACTGCCGGAGCCAGCGCTCGATGATGTCCATCCGCCCGCCCAGTCCCAACGGCGGCACCGGGATATCGACATGGTAAGGAAACGCCCGCGCATCGGCCTGCGCCCTCAGAACGGACTTGTATCGCCCCAATGACTGCCTCCTCGCCAGACGCGGCCTGTTTCTGTTTCGGAGGCGCGCGGCGCGCAAGACGCTGCGGGCCGCGTTCCTGTGAGTATCCGGCATCCATCCGGACCATTCCCAGACAAGCTTGCCTGGGCGCCCGCGCAAGCGATCGGCGCGCCCCAGCGGCGCACAATCGGTCAACAATTTCCAGATCCCCGCCTCAAACACTTGTCAACCTTCGAATTTTATGAATTAAACTTTTGATTGTCGCCGCTCCTGCGCGGTCCTCAGGCCGCAGCGGACTTCGGTCAGGGAGCCCTCCCGCCTGCCTTGCCCGCAAGGCAGCGCCTCCATCAGGAGCCCTGCCATGCAGATACCCAACACCCCTCCTCCGCTGCTCCGGCCGGATCCCGTCCCGCCGGAGCCGCAGTCCTGGCTCACGACGCCTGAGACCGCGTCCGCTCTCGGCCTCACACCCAAGACGCTCGCCAACATGCGCTGCCAGGGCAAAGGTCCCTGCTTTCACAAGATCGGCGGCAAAGTCTGGTACCGGGGCGAAGACATCCTCACCTACCAGCGCCGGCGCCGGTACATCGCCTCATGTGTGCGCGATGAGGGCTGACCGGGCGCTCGTCCTTGCGGCGGCCGGTCTTGCGGCCCTTGCACTGTCGGCCGCGCCCTCGGTGCCGCTTCTTGTCTGGAACCGGACCGGGAGCATGCCGGAGGGCCTCTATGTCCTTGTGCGCGGCGCTGAGCTGACGCGCGGCGCACCGGTCGCCTATCAGCCGTCACCGCCGGAAGCCGGCTTCCTCGAGGCCCGGCGTTATACAGCGCGGCGCTGGCCCCTTGTTAAACGGGTCGCGGCGCTCGGGGGCGACGAAGCCTGCCGACACGAAACCACCGTGCGGGTCAACGGTATCGAGGCGGCGCGCGCCCTTGAAGCCGACAGTGCCGGGCGCGCGCTGCCGGCCTGGTCCGGGTGCCGCCAGCTAGGCCGCGCGGATGTCCTGCTGCTGGCCGATCATCCTTCCTCACTGGACGGGCGCTATTTCGGCGTGCAGGCGCGCCGGCGTGTCCTCGGCGTGCTTGTCCCAGTCTGGCTCCCGGCGGCGCCCGCCACATCCGGCCGGCAGGACGGCACCGAATGAGCGACACGCACGATTTCGAACCCCGCCTCGGCCGCCCCGGCACGGACCGCCGCGCCCGTCCGCCCTCGCAGCTCAAAGCCCTCGCCAAATCCGCCCGCTGGGGCAAGGTGCGCACACTCGACCGGCCGAAGCTCGCCTGGGGAACAGTCCGCCACAAGGGCCGCGGCAAGGGCGCGGCCGCCATGGCGCGCCACCATGCCCACCCGGGCCGCCGGCGCCTATTCCTGAAGACCTCCATCGCCGTCGCCGGCCCCTCCGGCACCAAGGCCTTTGCCGCGCATATCGCCTACATCGCGCGCGACGGCACGACGGAACATGGCGGTCCCGGCCGCATCTTCGACCGCGGCGAAGACGACGCCGATACAAAGGCTTTCAATGCGCGCGCGGCCGGCGACGTGCGCCAGTTCCGCTGGATGGTCTCACCGGATGACGCCGGCGACATGGGACCTCACCCGCTTTACCCGGACCCTGATGAGGCAGGTCGAACGCGACCTGCGCTGCGAGGTCGACTGGGTTGCGGCCAGTCACTTCAACACCGCCCATCCGCATGTCCATATCGCTGTCCGGGGAGGCGATCCGCAGACGGACGAACTGATCATTGCCCGGCGCTATCTCACCCATGGCCTGAGACACCGGATCGAAGAGACGCTGACGGCCGAGCTGGGATACCGGCGCGGCCTCGAACGCGCCGAAGACCTCGCGCGCGCCGTGTCCGAGGATCGCTTCACCGGTCTCGACGCCGACCTCGAACGCGCCGCGCCGTCCGGCGAGATAGACCTCTCGGGGCCCGCCGGCCGGTCTTCAGGCGCGCCCTGGTCAGCGCGGGTGGGCCGCCTTTGCCATCTGCGCGGGCGCGGGCTTGCCGAACATGCCGGCGGGCCGCTCTGGCGCCTGCAGCCGGGCTGGGCAGATGCGCTGAAGGCCATGGGCCAGCGCGCCGAGGCAGAGCGCGACATGGCAAGGCTTCTGGGCGAGCGCGTCGGCGCCGGCCACCTGCATACGCTACCGCCCGGCGCCGGTGTAACAGGCCGGCTCGCCGGCTTCATCGCCGAACGCACCGCCACCGGCCGGCATTTCATCGTGATCGAGGGGCTGGACGGGCGCGCATGGAGCGCTCCGGTGACCGCGCGCACGGCGCGGGGCCTGCCCGCGCCGGGAAGCGTTGTCACGCTCACCGCTGTCCCTGCGCCCCTCAGCCGGGAAGCGGGCGCGGCCGGCGCCCCTTCGCAGGGCGCCGGCGTGCGGATCGACGCCTGGATCGAGATCGGCCAGCAGGTGCGGCGCGCCGCCTATACCTGGCTCGATACGCTGGACGAGGCGGCGCTGGACGGCGCGGCCGGGTTCGGCGCCGACGTCCGCGCGGCGCGCCTTGCCCGCCAGCTCTGGCTCAGGGCGCAGGGCCTCTATCCGGCGCAGCGCGCAGTGTTGACGTCCATGGAACTGGAAGCCGTCGCGGCCAGCCAGGCGGCCCGGCTCGGAAAGACGTATGACGCGGGCACCGGCCACGGCGCGTTCCAGGGCAAGTTTGCCGGTCATGTCGATACGGCCCAGGGCCGCCTTGCGATTGTTGAAAGCCGGACGCGCTTTGCGCTCGCCGCCTGGCCGCAAGACAGCGCCCCGGTCGCCGGCCAGGAGGCCAGCATCGTACGCGGCCGCGTCACGTTCGGCCGGGTGCTGGGCCGCTCAGTGACCTGAGACGCAGCCGCCGCCTTTCCCTCTCCTTCCCGAAACATCGCCGCGCTCCAGCTAGGCGGCGCAGGCGCGGCCGCTAGGCTGGCGTTCCTGATTGGGAGCCGGACACCTTGACCCCGACCAAATTCCTCTTCGGCCAGTTCCTGCTGACCTTCGCACTGATCCTTCTGTCGAGCTGGGCGGCGACCCAATGGGCGGCCAGCGCTCTCGGCTTCCAGCCGCGGCTCGGCCCGGCCGCCTTTCATTTCGGTCAGTACCCGGTCTATCCGCCCTGGCGGCTCTTCCAGTGGTGGTATGCCTATGATGCCTATGCGCCCGGGATATTCGCGCGCGCCGGTGTGATCTCGTCGCTGGGCGGGCTTGCCGGGATTGTCATGGCGATCGCCGCGTCCATCTACCGGGCCCGGCAGGACAAGGCATCATCGACCTATGGCTCGGCCCGCTGGGCGAAGCCCGCCGATATTCGCCGCGCCGGGCTGTTTGCGCCGGACGGGCTGATGCTCGGGCGGCTCGGCGCGCGTTATCTTCGCCATGCCGGCGCCGACCATGTCATCGCCTTTGCACCGACCCGGTCCGGCAAGGGGGTCGGCCTCGTGGTCCCGACGCTCCTGTCCTGGACGAGCAGCGCGCTCATTCATGACATCAAGGGCGAAAACTGGCGCCTCACGTCTCTCTGGCGCTCAGGGTTTTCGCGCTGCATCCGGTTTGATCCGACGAGCCTTGCAAGCGCGAAGTTCAATCCCCTCCTGGAAGTCCGCCTCGGCGCGCACGAAGTGCGCGACGTCCAGGTATCGCCGACATCCTGATTGATCCGGAAGGCGCGCTCGAGCGGCGCAGCCACTGGGACAAGACCGCCCACTCCCTGCTCGTCGGCGCCATTCTCCACGTCCTCTACAGCGGGCATGACAAGACGCTGTCAGGCGTCGCGCTGCTCCTGTCGGACCCGTCCTGTCATGTCGACGAGACGCTGCATCGGATGATGGGCGCCAATCATCTCGGCACGGATGATGCACCTCTGACCCATCCTGTCGTCGCCGAAGTTGCGCGCGAACTCCTGAACAAGTCGGAAAACGAGAAATCCTCGGTCATCTCGACAGCGGTCAGCTTTCTCGGCCTCTACCGCGACCCGGTGATCCAGCGCGCAACCTCAGCGTCGGACTGGCGCATGCAGGACCTCCTGCCCGGCGGGCCGCCAGTCTCGCTCTACCTGATTGTTCCGCCCTCTGACCTTTCCCGCACCAAACCTCTGATCCGGCTGATCCTGAACCAGGCGGCGCGCCGGCTCTGCGAAGACCTGCCGGGCGGCGAGGCGCTGGCGCGCCCGACGCTTGTCATGCTCGACGAATTCCCCGCGCTCGGGCGCCTGGATTGTTTCGAGACCTCGCTTGCGTTCATGGCCGGCTACGGCGTGCGCGCATTCCTGATTGCCCAGTCCCTCAACCAGGTCGAGAAAGCTTATGGCGAAAAGAATTCCATTCTCGACAACTGCCACGTGAAGATCGCCTTCGCGACCAATGACGAGCGCACGGCCCGGCGCATCTCCGACATGCTGGGCTCGAAGACCGAACAGCGCCACCAGCGCAACTATGCCGGCCACAGGCTGGCGCCCTGGCTGAGCAATGTGATGGTCTCCCAGCAGGAAACCCAGCGCCCGCTCCTGACACCGGGCGAGGTCATGCAACTGGCCGCCGACAAGGCGCTGATCATGCTCGCCAGCACGCCGCCCATTCGCGCGCAGAAGCTGAGGTACTTCCGCGACAAGGCGCTCGCCGCCCGCGTCGGCGCGCTTCAGTTGCCGCCGCCGGACGAGCTCGCACCTGCCAGCGCGCGCGCAGCGCCGGCAGGCCCGTTTCCCGATGCCGGCGGCCTTGCCCGCAGCCTCGCGCCGGAACAGGGCAAGGCGCCCGAGCCCGCACCGCCCGCAGGCGCGGATGACCCCGGGACGCCGGCCCGGGCGACGGCGCCAGACAGCCCGGCATTCGGCGCCAGATTGAACGCTACTACATGCAGTATGACCTCGACCTGGATCCATGAACATGCCGAGAAAACCCCGCCTGAGTGTGACGATTTCCGAGACCAATACAAAGAAGCTCGACCGGGTCAGCGCCGAGCAGGGTGTCGCCCGCGGCGATATTGTCGACGAAGCCCTGACACTCCTGTTCCTGCCGCCGCTGGAGCGGCCCGAAGCTGTCCTTACCCAGCACATCAAGCGCCTGGAAGACAAGCTTGCGCGTCTCGATGCCGGCGCCGCGTTCCAGGCTGATCTGATGGTGGAGTTCATCTACGCCTGGCTGCAGCAGCGGCCCGGACCCCATCCGTTCCGCTCGGACGCCGATGATGCGCGCGCCGGCGCCGAGCTCGAAGCGCTGATGAAGCGTGTCGCGGACCGGTCCAATCCCCACATCTGGGGTTGAAGGCCCTCAACTTCTTATCAGGACTCGCGTTTACCTCCGGTGGAAGCCGCGGGAGGGCAAACATGCGCAGAAAACTCTGGCAGGTAGACAGGGTGCTCGTTGATCTTGAAGACCGGGACGCGACGGTTTCTCTGGTTCATCATATCAGCCTCAGTGAAGTCACGGTCAGGTTCAGGCTGAAGCCCGAGCAGCTGATCGATGCCGCCGGCCCGCTCCGGCGGCGCGTCGAACTGCTCGCCGCCGAACTCGTGCTCGACCTCGGCTCTTTCCTCGACCAGCTGCCCGACTAGCGCTTCGCAGGCCCCGGCGCCGTCACCCCGGCGAAGGCGGCCTCGCGGTCTGGCAACCGGCGCGCCCTCCCGGAAGTTCCCGGCCCACCATTGATCACCTGCCTGAAGCCCGGTGTTCCGGCTATCCGCGCCCGCCGGCGCGCCGGATACTCAGCCCCAGCAAGGAGTTCATCCGGCAATGCTGCCCCCTTCACGGTCGCCCGAAACAAGTTCGCGCCAGCAGTCGATGCTGCGCACCGCCTTCGAAGGCCCGGTACGCGACGCGCTCGAAGAAGCCGACACCCAGGAAGTGATTGCCAACCCGGACGGCAGCGTCTGGATCGAGCGCGCCGGTTCAGGCCTGGCGCAGGCGCCCGGCCGTCTCGGCGCCGCCGAACGCGAGCGCATCATCCGGCTGGTAGCCTCGTCGGCCGGCGCGCCCTGCGACCGCGAGCGTCCCATCGTGTCAGCTGAACTGCCAGGCAGCGGCGAACGTTTCGAGGGCATCCTGCCGCCGGTGTCCGAAGCGCCCTGCTTTGCAATCCGCAAACCGGCGCCGGCGCCCTTCAGTCTCGACGACTATGTCGAGGCCGGCGCGCTTGCCCCGGCCGTCTCGCTGGCGCTGCGCAAGGCGCTGGTGGCGCGCGCGAACATCCTCATCGCCGGGGGAACCTCGTCCGGCAAGACGACCTTTGCCAACGCGCTCCTCGCGGAGCCTTGCCTCGCCGCTGACCGGATCGTCATCCTCGAGGACACCCGCGAGCTTGCCTGCAGGGCGCCGGACGTCACCCAGCTGCGCGCCCAGCCCGGCAGCGTCTCGCTGCGCGATCTCGTGCGCTCGACACTTCGTCTGCGCCCGGACCGGATCATTGTCGGCGAAGTCCGCGGCGGCGAAGCGCTCGATCTCCTCAAGGCCTGGAACACCGGCCATCCGGGCGGGCTTGCGACGCTGCATGCAAATTCCGCCGGCGGCGTCTTCTCGCGGCTCGAACAGCTGGTCGCCGAAGTCACCCCAAGCCTGCCGACCGGCCTGATCGGCGAAGCGATCGACATCGTCGTCTTCCTGTCTCGGGCCGGCGGCCAGCGCCGCGTCGAAGAGGCGCTGCGTGTGACCGGGTTCGACGAGGCCGGCTACCGCACGGAACCGCTGGCAGCGCCTGGCCTTGCGCTCATTCACTGAAGGGGACCTGACATGCTCTACCGAACCGTCCTTGCCCTCAATCACAGCGTCCGGTGCGCGGTCACACTGGCGCTCGCCGCCGCGATGGCGCCGGGCGCCCACGCCGCCGGGTCCGGCATGCCCTGGGAAGGCCCGCTCGACCAGATCCTGCAATCGATCGAAGGGCCGGTCGCGCGTATCGTTGCCGTGATCATCATTACACTGACGGGCCTGACGCTGGCCTTCGGCGAGACATCCGGCGGTTTCCGCAAGCTGATCCAGATTGTCTTCGGACTTTCGATCGCGTTTGCCGCCACGTCCTTCTTCCTGACGTTTTTGCCTTCGGCGGCGGCGCGCTCCCTGCCATGACCGACGGCTATGAGATCCGCTGCACCGCGCGCTTGCCGAACCGATCCCTGATCGCCGGCGCGCCGCGCGCAGCGCGATTGCGATCGGGACCCTGGCAGCTGCCCTGGCGCTCGGACTGCGCCTCTGGGTCCCCGGCCTCGTCACCTGGGCGCTCCTGCATTCTGCGGCGGTGTTCCTGGCCCGGATCGATCCGGAATTCATGACGGTCGCGCTCAGGGCGTCCCGGCACCGGGAATTCCTGTCATGCTGAACCTTGCC